>CAMZKR010000054.1 GCA_947311335.1 uncultured bacterium | reverse complement strand
ATTATTAAAAATAATAAAATAGATATATGTTTAAATAAAAATATATATTTTGGTACTTGTTTAATTTTCTTTTTCTTAATTTTATTTATTAGTTTCTTACTGAAATCATTTTTAATTATTCTATTTTCTTGCATAATTTATAAATAAAGATTTAAATTATTTTCTAAAGCTTTTTGTTTAAATTGTCTTTTTCATCGATTAATTAATGTAGCTACAGTTCAAATTGGTATTTTCAATATATCACTGATTTCATTGTAATTTTTTTCTTCAATAAACTTTAAAACTAAAATTTCTCTATATTTTATATCTAATAAATTCAATATAAATATAATTTTTTTTAACAATTCTTTATTATGAATATCTGATTCTATATTTACTCAAGAATCAATTATTTCTATTAAATTTATATACTCTTTATCTTTTGTATCTAAACTGATTTTTATTTTATTTTTAGCTTTTCTATAATAATCAATTGTAATATTATGAGTTATTCTATATATCCAACTTGAAAATTGAAGTAAACTATTATAATCATTTATATTTTTATAAACTTTTATAAATACTTCCTGTAATAAATCTTCTGCTTCTTCATAGCTTATATTAGTGATTCTAAGAATATATTTTAATAATTTTTCTGAATATCTTCATGCTATACAATAAAAAGCATCAATATTTCAAGAAGATACTTTTTTTACTATATCTTTATCTTTATATTCACTACAATTTATCATATTTTATAACTTATAAAAATCTATAAAAAATATATAAACTTTTTAATAAAATTTAATTTCTTCTCCATAATCACCTATATATTTTTTATATAATTAATACAAATTTATGCAAAAGATCTTTCAGAAAAAACTTATTTTAGAAAACACTATTAAAAAGTATGGTATTTATGCAAAGGTAAGAATTTATTAAAATTAATTCTATTATTTATAATTTGTAATCTTTTTGTGACTAAAGATAATAACTTTAGTCACAAAAAGATTACATTTTTGGAACAAGCTTTTTAAAAATAAATATTTTTATTTATTATATAAACAATTCCCATTCTTTCTATCTCTTATTTTTCCTTTTCCTTCTCATCTTCACCTTCAATTTCCTAATCAAAGCCCAAGTTCTATTCTTATAGCTTTTGCTCATTCTAAATTTCCATTTATTGCTAAATTATGTGCTTCAGTAAATTTTGAGAAATTATCAGCATTTACGATTTCTGTTACTCTTCATTTTCCATCCATTAAATTTTTCCAAGCATTATAATCATTTGTCTCAAAAGCTTTTTGTATACTATCATGTCTTTCTTTTGTATAATTTGGACCTTGTATTGAAGAATCTCATCTATAAGCTGAAACACTAGATATTGTTAAAAGTAATCATAATAAAATTGTTGCAGCTATAGTTACTTTTTCTGTTCTTTTCATAATAATAAAAATTATAAATTAAAATTTTTTTAGGAAAAATATTCTAGAATATCTTTTTCCTAATAATTAATACGAATTCATAATTTTTTTCTTTCAAAGAAGTTAAATAAACTAGTTTATTTTGATTCTTCCTTAATTAATCACCGTTTAAGCATAGAAGGGATATAGACCAATATTATAAAAGTTCATAAAAGTAGCCCTCATATAAAAGCTATAGCTAGACTTCCCCATAAATCATCTTTTATAGCAAGAGTTGAAAGTCATAATATGGTTGTAAGAGTAGTAAGTAAAACAGGTTTAAATCTAGCTCTAATTACGTCTAAAATTAATTCATCACTATTTTTGTATTTTTCTTTTTGTTTCTTTTCATTATTATATTTTTCTATCAATAAAATAGCATCATTTACTCATACTCACATTAATCAAAACATACCTAATTGAGCTGGAAAGCTGAACGGTAATCATGAAGTAGTAAGTAATAATATAGCTCAAATAAATAAGAAAGGTATAACAGAAAGAACTAAAAATGCTTGTTTAAAACTTCAAAAATGAAGTACTAAAACTGAAAACATAAGCATAATTCATATTCAAAATGCCTTTGCTAAATCCTTCATAGAGTTTTGCATATCTTTAACATCTCCAGCATAAGCTAAATCTACTCAAGATATTTCTTTTTTTACTTTTTCAACAACTTCTTCTATTTTTGGAGTAATATTTCAAAGACTTGTTTCTGGTGTTTTATATGCTCAAATATTTAATATCAATTTTGAATCTGAATGAATTAAACTTTTTACTTCTCATTTAATATCTACTTTTTTAATTAATTGTTTTAAATATATATCCCTTCAAGGAATTTGTATATCTAAGATACTATTTTCTCAAATTTTTGTATAAGCTTTAACTTCTATTAAATCATTAGAATAATCATCAAGCTTTTTAAGTAATACCCCATTTGGTTCATAATTAGAAGAATTTTCAATACTTGCTATAAGTAAATCCAGCTCTTTAGATGTAATATTAAATTGTTTTAACTTCTCTATATCCCAAATTATTTCCATTTTTCAATTAGTATATTCAAGAGAATTACTCCAATCGTAAGTTCAAGAGATTTGTTTTAATTCTCAATATATTTTATTATAAAAATTTACTAAATCTTCTAATTTATTTCAAATCAAATAAAATCAAACATCTTTTCATCAAGAAGGTCATGCTTTAATTATAAAAAATTCTAGAGAAGTTAATTTTTTATCAAAATCTTTCTTATTTATAGATTTTTTTAAATCTGATATAATTTTAAATGATTCATAGCTCCTTTCATTATCTTTATCTGTAAGTCTTAAATCTATATAAGATAAATCTGGATTAAATGAACTAGAATAAACAACATTATCGAGAGGATCTAAACTTTTATAATTTCAAATATTTATTCACTCATAATCAAGTAATCCCGGATTAATTTGAAAATATGAATTTATTTTATTTGAAATATTAGCTGTTATCTTTTTATTTTCTTTTAAAGTTGTTATGCTATTAAATTTTAAATTTACATATATATTGTTTGTATCTGTTAAAGGTAAAAAATCAGCTTTTAAAAACTGTTTGGCTAATAAAATAGTACATAAAAACAATAAAACAAAAGCAAAAATAGATGTTTTATAATATTTGATAGTTAATTTAAAAAACTTTTTTAATTTAGAAAATAATTTATTTTCTTCTTTTTTATTTTTTTTGTTATTGTGTATCTTAAATTTCAAAGAACTTAAAACGATTGGTAAAAATATTAGAGCAACAAACATAGATACAACTAATACTATATCAATAGTTGTTGGCATATACTTCATAAAGTCTCATATTTTACCTGAAAGCATAAATCAAATAGGAAAAAACATTGAGATTGTAGTAAAATTTCATGATAAAATAGGTTTCCAATAACTTTTTATAGAAAAGCCTATTGCTTCCCACTTTTCAAATCATTTTTTTAATCCCTCTTCAAATCATTCAATTATTACAATTAAATTATCAACCATTATTCAAAGAGTTAAAACCAAAGAAAAACTTACAATATTATTAAAAGTATATCCATAATTCTTTAAAAAAATAAATGAAATAAAGTAAACTAGAGGAAAAACTAAAGTTATTCAAATACTTTCCTTAAATCAAATAAAAATTAATATAATTAAAAATATAATAATACTAGTTTGCCGAAAATTTGAAATAAATGTTTTATATGTTGAATCTATTTTTTCTTTTTGAGAACTTATTTCATAGACCTTTAAATCATTTTTATCTCTTAAATAAAAATTTAATTCTTCTTTTATATTTGCAATAGCTTCTAAAATATCTGTTCAAGGAATTTTTTTAATAGAATAACTTATACTAGAAAAAGTTTTTCATTTATCCATTACATAAGATTCTTTTTTATACATTGAGGGAGCAATTGTAATTTTTGCAACATTTTTTAATGATATATAATTTCAAGATTTATCTATTAAATTTAAATTTTCTAAAAAAGTTTCTATATTTCAAAATTTTTGAGGATAACTTCTAAGAGTAATCGTATATAAATTTTTATCTATATCTTTTTTATCAGCAGGAAATTTATCTAAATAAGTTTGAACTTGAGTTATTGCATAAGAAAAATTAATTTTATTTTTTAATAATTTATCATAATCAAATTTTATTTTAACTATAGGTATATAACTTCAAATAACATTAACTTCACTTACTCAAGGAACAACCTGAAGTTTATCTTCTAAATCTTTAACTTTATCATAAAGCACATTTGCCAAATATGGTCATGTAATGGAAAAAACATAAATAGGTTTTTCAGTTACATCAACTCTTTTAACTAAGGCTTCTCTCACAGATTCTGGAAAATTAATTTTGGTTCTATCTATTGCTGAATTTATATCACTATAAGCTTCACTTATATTTTTATCTCTAGAAAATTCTACAGATATTACTCATACATTATAAGCCGAAACTGATTTTATTTGTTTTAGCTTTGATATAGAAGACATATTCTTTTCTAATTTCTCTATAATTTGTTTTTCAATAGTTTCAGGATCTGCTCATGGATAAACAAGAGAAATAGTAAAAAATGGGACATTTATTGCAGGACTAGATTCTTTTGGAAAAGTTTTAAATGAATAAAGTCCAACTAAAAATCAAAGTATCATAAGCATTATAATAAATGCTTTAAAATGTTTTAGTAATTTTACTAGCATATTTTTTTATTTACAAATACTATTAACTGTTTCAAGTCATTTTTTAATTTCAATAAAGTTTCCGTTTATATCTCAAAGTTCAACTTCTTTCTCTATTATTCAAGTTAATGTTTTTACTTTTATAAAATTTCAATCAATTTTATTTTTAATATAAGAAACTGGAATCTTAATAATTTCATTATTTATTTTTTTATTTCATACTTCTTTTGAAAAAGTTTCTATATTAAGTTTAAGAGTCAATATTTCTCAATCCTTAAATTTATTTATATCTAAATAATTTGATTCATAAATATAATTTTGAGTAGTTAAATCTTTATAAACTATAACATTTTCTATAATTATTTCATATAATTCCTCATCAAATTCAAAAAGTAATTTATCTCACATACTTAATTCTATAGGAGAATATATTTTTACTTTTGTAGATTTAGTATTTGGAATTATTTGACATAATGAAGTATTTGTTCAAATATTATTTCATTTAGATGATACTTTTTGTTTTATAACTCAATTCACATTAGCATATATACTTCTAGTAGATAAATTTGTATTTAATGAGTCTATACTTTGATTTATTTGTAAAATTTGGTTATCTAAATTTAATATTTGATTATTTTTAGTAAAAACTAAATTAGATTTTTGAGAAGATAAATTATCTAAGTTAGATTTTAAAGTTTTTAATTGACTTTCTAAATTAGATAATTGTAATTCAAGAGATACATCTACTCATTTTATTTTATTTATTTCCATATTATCTAAATTTGTATTTGTTGTATTTATTTGATTTTGAAGAGAAGAAATCTGATTATCATAATTTGTTAAAATACTAGCCTTAGAATTATCTAAACTATCCCAACTATTTTTTATTCCACTTATATTATTTCAATAATTTAAAAATATTGTATAAAAACTATCTATTTGAATTTTAGATAAATAAACATTAGAAATAGAACTTTTAACTGCTTTTCTTGTTTTTTCATCTAAAATAATTAAATCTCATAAAAGTTTAGATATTTCACTATCTGTTAAATTATTTATTCTTTTTAAAAATAAATTTAACTCTTTAAATCTACTTTCTACTTCTTTTTTTAATTTATTATTTTTTGCAGATAGATAATCTTCATATTTATTATTTAAATCTTTATTTTCTTTACTTATTCAAAATATTTCATCAATCTTTAATAAATTATCGTGCACTATAGAATTAAAATTAGTAAATAAATTCTTTTTACTAATCTCTATTTTTTCTAAAGATTCTTTCTTAGATTTTTCTGCCAATTTTAAATTAGTTTTAAAAGAAGACAAAGTATCTTTTAATGAAAAAATCTGTTTTTCTAAATCATTCTTTGATAAACTTGATGATTTTTTTGTTAAACTCATATTATTCTCTAGTAAAGATATTTGTTCTTTTAAACTTATAATTTGATTTTCTAAACTCGATATTTGAACATTAAAACTAGATTTAGTAGATTCTTTTACTGATTTTAGATTTATTTTTTGATTTACTAAACTTCATTTTTGTATAGATAAATTTACAATACTTGGATTATTAAAATCAGGACTAATTTTTGCTATTAAAGTTTTTTTATAAACTTTACTTCAAGCCTTACAATCTAAATAAGTTATATTTCCTGCCATTGGAGAAGTTACTAATTTTACATTATCACTAACTATAACTCATTTTAATTTTAATTCTGATTTATTAATTTCTCAAATATTATAAGCTTGTTCACAATTTTTATTAATTGTTAAATTTATATTATTTTTTTCTTCTTTTTTTGAACAAGAAGAAAATATTAATATTATAAATAATGTTAAAATTAATTTAATTTTCATAAAATAATATTTATTATAAT
>CAMZKR010000053.1 GCA_947311335.1 uncultured bacterium | reverse complement strand
TTCCAGAGTCAGGGCTTAAAATAAATAAATTATTAGACAATTCTTATAATATACTTAAAACAAAATCTATGAAAGAATCTATAGATTTTGCTTATAAATATACAACTATAAAAAAAATATGTTTACTTTCAACAGCTAGTCCTAGTTTTAATTTATGGAATAATTATAAGAAACAATCAGAAGAATTTAAAAAAGAAATTTTAAAATGAAAAAAACAATAAAAAAAATATTTTTTATTGTTTGAAAATTATTTTAAGAAAACTTTAGTTTTTTTGAATTCAAATAAGAATATATTTACTACATCACATAAGTTATATTATGTGATGTAGTAAATATATTTTCTTGAGTTAATTTCTATTTCATAATAATTTTAAAGTGGTACTTTCTAATGTTTCTTTTAAAATAACTCATTTTGAAAATAAATAATCAAGTGATTTTTTCATTGGTAGCATTCAATCTTTTTGTCATGTTTCAATTGATGAATCAATTTGATGAATTTTATTTTCTCTTATCATATTTGATATAGATGTATTATTTATAAGAATTTCAGGTAATACCACTCTTCCCCCTCCATTCTTTTTTACTAATTCTTGCCAAATAACTCATACTAAAGATTCAGAAAGTTGAGCTCTTATTTGATCTTTTTCATCTCAAGGAAACATATCTATAACACGAGAGATTGTTTTTGATGCTCAAGATGTATGAAGTGTTGCAAAAACAAGGTTTCAAGTCTCAGCAGCACGAAGAGCTAATCTAAAACTTTCTAAATCTCTCATTTCTCATACCATTATTACATCAGGAGCTTGTCTTAAAGCATATTTTAATCAATTCTCAAAACTTAAAGTAGTTGTTCAAACTTCTCTTTGTTCGATTAATGATTTTTCACTTTTAAAAATAAATTCTATTGGATCTTCTATAGCTATTATATGTTTATTTTGTGTATTATTTATATAATTAATTAAAGCTGCCATTGTTGTTGATTTTCAAGATCAAACAGAACCTGTAATTAAAACTAGTCAACTTTTTTTATTTGCTAAATTTAATATTGTAGTTGGTAATCATAAATTTTTAAATTCAGGAATATCTGGTTTAATTACTCTAAATACTAAACTATATCAATTTCTTTGCTTAAAAGCATTTACTCTAAATCTATCTTTTTCTCACATAGTTAATGAAAAATCTAATTCTAAAGCTTTTACAAATCTATCTTTTTGTTTTTGGTTCATTATTTCATTAAATCATTCTTCTACAACTTCTTTACTTAAAATTCCTTTTTCTTCATAAAATTCAATTTCTCAATCAACTTTATATGATGTATAATTATTCGATGCAATTATAATATCTGAAGCTCATCTTTTAATTCATTCATATAATAATTCTTTCATTAACATGATTAATTCAATTAAAACTATAATGTATATATCTTACCATATAAATAAAATATTGTAAAATATTTGACTATATAAAATAATTAAATATATTTTATGATAATTATAATTTTAAAAAGCACATATGTTGCTAACACAACTTCTAACGACATTAGTTACTATCTTTTACACTATGTAGGGATTATTTTATGTAATATTATTTAAAATATCTTTATATATATAGAGATATTTTTTTATTATAAAATATCCCAATTTAAATTTAAAATTTTATTCACTCATTTTAAACTATGAATTTACAATTAAAAAGACATTCACTAGCTCATATTATGGCACAAGCTGTAAAACAAAATTTTCCAAATGTAAAAATAGCAACTTGACCTTCAACTGAAGATGGTTTTTTTTATGATTTTGATTTTTGAGATATTGATTTTTCAAATAAAGATCTTAAAAAAATTGAAAAAAGTATGAAAAAGATTATTAATCAAAAACAAAATTTTAAAAAATTTGAGGTTAATTATTCTTTATGAAAAAAAATATTAAAAGAAATGTGAGAAGAATTTAAGTCTAAATTAATAGATAGATTTGAAAATGGAAATTTTAAAAATAAAGAAAAAATCTCTGATAAAATAACTTTTTATTTAAATATATCAAAATGAAAATCTAGTGATTATTATTCTTTTTTGCAAGATTTTCTAAAAGATAAATGATATTTCAATTTTGAAGAATTAGATTGAGATCAAGTAAAAAATTTAAAATTTATAGATATGTGTACAGGTCCTCATATATATGATACTTCTATTTTAGATACTAATAGCTTTAAATTAGCAAGAGTCGCCTGAGCTTATTGGCTTGGTGATGCAAAAAATAAACAATTAACAAGAATTTATGCTTATGCTTTTGATGATAAAGAGGAATTAGATAAATATTTAAAAATGCTTGAAGAAGCAAAGAAAAGAGATCATAGAATACTTTGAGCTAAATTAAAATTATTTACTATTTCAGATTTAGTGGGTTCTGGTCTTCCTCTTTTTCAACCAGCCTGAGCTATCTTAAGAAAAGAACTTGAAGATTATCTTTGGGATTTACATAAAACTAGATGATATGAAAGAGTATGGTCTCCTCATTTAGCTAAAGAAAGTCTTTATGAGGTATCATGACATGCTGGTCATTATCTTGAAGATATGTTTAAAGTTCATGGAGGAACTAGTAAAGAAGATTTCTTTTTAAAACCAATGAGTTGTCCTCATCATATGCAAATATTTGATGATAATCAATTCTCTTATAAAGATATGCCTATTAGATATTTTGAACCTGCAACTGTTTATAGAGATGAAAAATCATGAGAATTATCTGGTCTTACTAGAGTTAGATCTATAACTCAAGATGATGGACACTTATTTTGCACCATTTCTCAAATAGAAGAAGAAGTAAAGATTATAACTGATATTATAAAAGAATTTTATAAAACTATGTGAATGGTTGATAATTATTGGGTTTCATTATCTATAAGATGAGAAAATAAAGAAAAATATTTAGGTTGAGAAGATATTTGGATTAAAGCAGAATCAGCATTAAGAAATGTATGTAAAGACAACAAATTACCTTTCAAAGAAATTGCTTGAGAAGCAGCTTTTTACTGACCTAAACTTGATTTTATGTTTAAAGATGCTATTTGAAGAGAATGGCAATTAGCAACAATACAATGTGATTTTAATTTACCAAATAGATTTAATTTAAGTTTTAAAAACGAAAAGAATGAGGAAGAAAAACCAGTGGTAATTCATAGAGCTATTCTTTGAAGTTTTGAAAGATGAATTTGAATGCTTATAGAACATTTTGCTTGAGTATTTCCTCTTTGGTTATCACCCAGACAAGTAAAGATAGTTCCTGTTTCAGATAAGTTTTTTTCTTATGCTAAAGAAGTTGAAAAAGAATTAAAAGAAATTTGAATTAGAGTTTCATGAAATTATGCATCAGATTGATTAAATAAGAAAATTAGGAATGCTGAAAAAATGCATAATAATTATATACTTGTAGTTTGAGAAAAAGAAGAAACTTGAAAAACAATTTCTGTTAGAAATTATAAAACTAAAGAACAAAGCATTGAAAAATTAAATGATTTTATAAATAGAATTCAAAAAGAATTAAATAATAGAGAATTATAATTTTTTTAAAATATTTTTAATATATCATTATAAAAAAATCATTTTCTAAGTAGTTTTTCTATAATTTGTTGTTTTGTATACTTATTTTTAAGTTTTCCATATTCTTTTTTTATATTTTCTTCTTCCCCATTTAAAAAAGTTTTTTCTAAATATAATTTTATTAAATTAGTATTTTCCATTCTTTGAAATAATTTTTGTTTTATATATAGTTTAGATTTTCATTTTTTTTTGTAAACTCTTATTTTTGATTTTATAACTTCTTCTTCCTGTATTATATTTTTCATTTTTTCTTTTATTATAAAATCTATTTTTTCCATGGTAATTCATCAATACTTCTTCCCTTTTTCTGATTCTGGTCAAAATTTTTGTTTCAATTTAAATCTTAATTTCTTAGGACTGGGATAATATTTTAAATAATACCATATTGCATAATTAATTATTTTCTGTGAGATTTTTTGCATAAAGT
>CAMZKR010000052.1 GCA_947311335.1 uncultured bacterium | reverse complement strand
TGAAATACTGATTTATTTGATGTTATACTTTGAAAAAGAAACCAATTACTTGCTAATAAAATAATTAATTCAAAATATAATAAAATAATAATAACTTACTGATTAATGCATTTTTCTTGAGTTCTTAAAATATTAAAAAATAAAGACTCTAATTGGAAAATAAAAAAAATTAGCTACTTATATCCTATAAAAGATTAATCCTTATAAAATATACTTGTAACATATAAATATCAAACTATTAAATATATAATAATAATAAAAGAAAAACCAAGAGTTAAACATAAATCAAAAAAGAAATGTAAAAAGACTGATAAAATTAAACCATATAAAAATAATTTAATATATTTAAATATATTTCATTCATTATAATAAGAAAGTGCTTTTATGAAACTATATGCTAATAATGAACTACAAAATACATGTAATATTACAGAGAAAATTGAACGAAAAAAATAGATTTTTAAAAAATCGAAAGATAAATTATATATAGAAAATAAATTGTATAAATATAAAATATTTTCTATAAAAGAAAAACCTAATGCAATAAAAATAGAATATAAAACTCCTTCTTTCACTGATATATTCTTAATTATTTGCCATGAAAAATTAAAATATTTACTTATTTCTTCTAATACTCAAACTATAAGATAATAAAATATAACTAACTTTAATGAATTTAAACTGATATCTCAAAATTTTGTTGCTTCTAATATAGTGAAATTAAGTTTTGGAAATCTTTGAAAAAAATAATTTATTAAATAAAAGAAAAGAACTATTAAAAAAGAAAAAAAACAAATTATTAAAATATTTTTTATTACTTTTTTATATTCAAAAATATTAACTTTTAAAATAAATCATAAAATTAAAGAAAAAAAGAAAAATAAAAATACAAAAGCTAGAATTGAAAAGAAAAATGGGAAAAATAATTTTAAAGTTCATATTCAAGATAAATATTTAGATATATTAAATACTCAAATATTAAATATATTATTTCTTTTATCCATATAAAGAATTGGAAAAACAGAAAGAACACCTGACATTATTCAAAATATAAATCTTTTTTTATTTAACTTAGAATTATCTAAATATGAAAAGCTATATCACCAAAGTAAAATTGGGATAAAACTAGATAAAATAATCAATATTATAATAAATGTTTGTTGCACTATTTTAATAATATATATATAAACTTTTTTATAATAAATCTTTTGTTTATTTTTTCAAGAATTAAAAAAATAAAACTAGAATTAACTAGCTTTATTTTTTTAATTCTTATTTTGAAAATTTTACATCTCAAACTTCTTTATAATTATCAAAATTATTCGCTATAATCATTTTATCACTTATAGAAAAGAATTCATTTCATATATACAATGCTCTTTTAATAAAAGAGTTACGGAATTCCCAACTTTTATTAGCTATATAAGATCAAATAGGAGCATCTTTATAACAATATTCTGGCACATATTTCTCCCTTTTTGGTGGACAATACATATTACCATCTAACAATTCTCTACATTCAGTTTTTTCAGAATCTACAGTATATCTTTTACATTCTTCTTGTCTTTTTTCTTTTAAACCTGTTGTATCTATATGTGTTACTCTTGCTTTTTCTTTTATTGTATCTTTTGTTATTTTTATAACAGATAATCCGTTAAAAAAATCTATTCTTTTATAAGAATCTACACCATCATTTTTATATAATGTTACGGGTAATAAAAGAGTGTTTTTTGCTTTATTCCACATAAACATTCTAGGATTATTTAGAGCTTCACTATGACTCCCGTTCTCTCATAAAGTTAAAGTATGAAGTTGTTTTACTATAATTCACTTATAATCTCAAGAATTACATTTATTTTGTTCTTCTGTTGTTAAATCAGAATCACCACATTTCTTACCATAATTTATTTCATACAAATCTACCTTTACTCAACTATTTATTGTCCCTCCCCATTTATTTATAGTTGTATCATAACCTAAACCTATTAAGTGATTTGAATCATATGGATGTAAATATGTACTATATCATGGAATCTTTAATTCTCAAAGTATTTCAGGATTTTTCACATCACTTAAATCTATAGCAAAAAGTGGATCTATTTGTTTAAATGTAACTAAAAATAATTTATCTCAAATAAATCTTGAGCTCTGAAAGTTTTCTCATTTTCCAATTCATTTTAAATTTGAAACTAACTTTAAATCTTTATCAAGTATATAAAGTCAAGTACTTCTTTTTGGTTGCCATTCAGTAGTAATTATTCTAAAATTAGTATCTTTTTCATCCATACTATATTGATTTAATGGTTGACCAGGAATAATAGTTGAATCTTTATATTTTATATTTTTTCAATTAATAGACATCTTATGAATTAATGTATTATTGGTTCATCAATAATAAAAAGGCATTATACAGTTAGCTCAAACAGGACATCTAAAATTATTTGGTTCATATATGCTTTCTGTTAAATATAAATTATTTAAACTCATATATATCTCATTATTACTTCAAGCAATAACTTTAGTTTTTACACTTGTTTCAATATTTTGTGTATCTATTACTGAAATTATATTATATGATGGGTTGAAATTAAATTTCTTTAAAGTTTCTTCATCTGGAAGAATATATTCTATTTCATCACATTTTGATATATTTCAAGCTGTAATCTTATATGGCATTTTTTTTCATTTTAATTTAAGATTTTGACTTGATATATTACTTGTTTTAGTTATTTCAAGTTTTTTTGGAATAATACTACTAACATTAACATTAATATTATCAATATTTTTAAAGTTGTAATAAGGAATATTAAAATAATTATTACTTAATATATATATATTATTTCCTATTTTTCTTGTTTTTCTAAGATTTCCATCATTTACATACAATTTTATAAGCTTTGGTGATTCTATATTTGTAGTATTAAAAATAATAGTATAGGTTTTATTTTGTCTATTTATCCAATAACCTCTTTTAGAATAATCTATAGAAGAATATCAAGAAGCTATTATTGTAAGTCTATTTTTTCAAATATAAAGTACTGGAGAATAAAAATTATTTGGAAGATTAATTTTTTTAATAATCTTCATATCATCAGTTTTTTTTGCTGATACTATATAAATTGCTTTTTCTTTTTGATTATAATAATAAATATAATTACCATCTGTTTTTATAATATCTGATTCATCTACTCAATCAACTTGATTATTTGTTTTTGAAAACCCTCAACCTGAACTAGGAAGACTTGATGAATTAGAAGATTCTTTATCTTGAACAGAATCTCATAAAAGTTTAACTCCTTCTATTGGGGCTTCTGGTATTACATAATCAATATTTCATTTATACATAATTCAACCTCTATAATAATCTTTATGAGTTTTATAATAATCTTTTACATACTTTTCCATTACATTTTCCAAGTTCTCACAACTTTTAAATGTTTTTAATTTAAAATCAAAATCAATTTCCTTAATCTTATCTTTATTTAATTCATTAATTATAGAATTATCTACATCTATAGCAAATGCTGGAATAAAAATAAATAAGAAAAAAAATGATAAAAAATATTTTGTTATATTTCTCATATAAAAATATTAAAAAATAATATATAAAGTTTAAAGTTTTTTTAGAAAAAACAAATTTAAAAGACTTGTTATTTCTAAAAATTTTGGTTAAGAAACATCTAAAAAAATTGCATTTATGAAAAAAACTAGACTTTTATCTTAAAAAAAAAGACTTTTTTAGATATTTCTTAAGAGATATCAATTTTATATTTATATCTCTTTTTTTTGCTTAACCAATATTTATAACGAAATAAAAATAAAAACGTGACAAAAAACTATTCTTCTTCAAGTAGATTTTCTTTTTTGAATTCTTCCATAAGTTTTTTTACATTTAAATCTTTATCATTTTCTATACCAAATAATCCATTACATTTCCCTATATTATATTCTTGTTCACTACATTTATTTTCTTTTATTAAACAATACTTTATTAAATTATTCATAAAAATTCTTCATCAAATCTTATTGCAATAATCTAAAAAATTATTACTAGTTTCTAAGTCAGAATTCATAATATTAGTGCTAAATCAAAAACTTCAATATAAATTAGCTTTTTCTGTAAAATTTATATTATCATTAGAATCATTTAAGTTTTTATTAGGTATTCTCACTGTATCTTCGATAAAAACATCTATAGTATCATTTAAAAAAGTTTTTTGCACTACTATAGTTTCTTTATTTAGTTTATTTTTTCTAATATCTGTTTTCTTATCTATCTTTTGTTTTTTAGTAAATTTTGATAATACTTTTATTTTTATATCTTTTTTTATTTTTTTATTAGTATTAATTTTTATTTTTCATTTTCTATCATTTTTATTAGTATCATTTTCTAATTTTTTTTCTTTACTTATTTGATTATTTATATTTTTTCTTTTTTCTTTTCATTGCCTTTCTACACTTGTTTCAAAATCTTCTATTTTTATAGTTTCATCTATATTTATATTTTGAAAATCTGTTATATCTTTATCTAAAATAAATAAATTATCAGAAAATATATAAAAAAATCAAAATAAAGAAAACACTCATGTGAATATATAAAAAAATATTTGAATATAGCTTTTCTTAGATGTTTTTTTTAATTTAATAATTCAACTAATTCTTTTTTTTAATTTTTTACTAAACTTTTTAGAAATTTTAACATTAGGTTTTATACTTTTCAAAACCTCAATAGTTTTTATTAAGTCTTTCTTCTTAAGTTTTGGATTATTTTTTAGTATTCCCTCTAATATCTTCTTATTTTTATCTTTCATATTTTATATAATAAAAAATATTGTAACAAATAATAAAGTAATATTTCCGTTTATCTTTTTAATTGTTCTGCAAAATATCTGTTTACAATTATCTACACTAAATCAATTTATTTCTGATATTTCTTTAAAACTTAGATCATCCCATATTCTCATTATAATAACTTCTTTATGTTCTTTTTTTAGTGTTTTAAGATATTTTAATACTTCTTTCAATTTATTTTTATCATCAAAATTTTTTCATAAATCGTTGTCTTTTCATAAATTTAAATAATCTTTTAAACTAGAATTATCTTTTTTTCTCCTATAATAATCAATAATTTTATTATATGCTATTTTGTATAACCAAGATTTAAAACTAGATTCATTATCTAAAGATAAATTATTTATTTTATTTAGTGCATTAAAAAATACTTCACTCGTTAAATCTTCAGATAACTCTTTATTTAAAGTTTTATAATATATAAATTTATATATTTTCTCTACATATGAATCATACAAAACTCAAAAACTATCGAAATTCCCATTTTGACAATTTTGTACTAGTTTTATATCTGACATAAATTATAACGAAAAAATAAAATAAAAGTGACAATTAAAACCCTTGTCTTTTAAAAAAAGCATTTAATTTCACTTCTCTTCACATAAAATCTTTAAAAAGATTTTTTGCTTCTTTCTGACTTCACTTAGATAAAATCTTATCTAAAAATTGTTTACTTACAAATTTATTAAAAATTCACATTTTCTGAAATTTCCACCAAATATCAGCTTCTATAATCTCTGCCCGTATATAACTATAATATCCCGAAGCATATCATCCGTCAAATATATGAGTAAAAGAACAATATTGTTTATAGTCTTTATCTTTTTTAAAGATAGATAATTTATTTATTATTTTAAAAACTTTTTCATCTAATTGTTTTATATTCTCTGATGCCTTTGTAAAATGAAGTTCTAAATCAAGTAAAGCAAACTCAAGTTGTCTAAGATAAAAGTTTCAAGTTCAAAATTGTTTTAAGATTTTCATTTTTTTAAATACTTCTTTTTTTATTTTTTCTCATGATTTTATATGTCTAGCAAATAAATTTAAAGATTCTTCTTCTGCTCACCAATTTTCCATAATTTGAGAAGGTAATTCTACAAAATCCCATTCTACATTCATTCCAGATAAATCAGAATACTTTGAATTAGACAACATTTCATGTATAGCATGTCAAAATTCATGAAATAAAGTTCAAGTATCTCACAGAGTTAAAAGAGTATCTTTTTCTTGTTTCTCAAAATTAGCTACATTTATAACTATTGGATATTTTTGAAAACCTTTTTTAAAAAATTTTGGTCTTAAATTATTAGCCCAAGCTCAACTTCTTTTTTTCTCTCTAAAAAAATAATCAGTTATAAAATAAGAAATAAATTTATCATTTTTATAAACTTTATAATATTTTATATCTTTATGGTAACTATCAGTTTCTATCTTTTCAAATTTTAGATTATAAAGTTTTCTTGCTATAAAAAATAATCATTTTAAAACACGGTTAAACTCAAAATATTTTCTTACTTTTTTTTCATCAAATTTATATTTTTCTTCTTTCAGTATCCTATTATAAAAATCTAAGTCATAATCTTTTATATTTTTTAATTTAAAATAACTCTTTAATTCTTCTATTTCTTTTTTAGCCTTTTTTTTTGCTTTCTTATAAATATTTTTAAGTAATGTTTTTATTTCTTCTGGAGACTTAGCCATTTTAAAAACTAAAGATAATTCACTATAATTTTTAAATCCTAATATTTCAGCCTTTTCTTCTCTTGATTTTAAAATTTCTAAAATAACTTTTCTATTATCATATTTTCAAGCTGAAGCAAAAGAACTTCTTGCTTTTAAAAAATCTTTTCTAACTTTAGAACTTAAGCAATACTTCATTATATTAGTATAAAAACTAGAGCTAGAATCAAATAAATAACCTTTTTTTCATTTTTCTTTTGCTTTATTTCTAGCAATAGATAAAGAACCTTTAGGAAATTCCTTTAAAAAAGTATCATCTTTTAAATAATAAGAAAACTCATTTTCACTATCTAAAGTATTGTTTCACATTTTTTGAGAAAGTTTTCTTAAATCTTTATTTAAGCATTTTAATTTTTCTTGCTCCTTTTTATTTAATTCTATTCATCTTACTTTGTAAGCTTTTATATCATCGTCTAAAAACTTTTTTTGTTGTTTATCTAATTTACAATTTTCTCTACAATAAACAATCATATCATAGTATCTTTTACTATAAGCAATTTCATTTGAAAAATCTATAAGTTTTGGTTCTATCTTTTCTATTATTTCTCTTATTCTTTTACTTGATTTTATATTTTGTAAATGATCTAATAAACTATAAAAACAATCAAGTAAAGAAAATTCTTCAAATGTTTCAAAAGTTATGTCAAAATCTTTTATTTTAAGTTTTTCTTTAAAATCTTTTTTTTCTTCTTCTAAAAGCTTTTCTAGTATTTCTAAAGCTACAGATAATGCTTCTTTAGAATATAAAAATCTCAAATCTGGAATAGAATCTTTTTTTAATTGTTTTAAGATTTTTTGTTTAATAATTTCTTTTTTCATTTTCTTTATTTATTAATTAATCTTAATTTATCCTTTCTTTTCATTTTTTTTATTTCACATTCTCTTTTTGTTGCTTTACTCCTATTTTCTGCATCTTCTGAATATAAAAGTTCTACAGGTTGTCTTGCTTTAGTATATTTTGCTCATCCTAAAATCTCTCAATTATGTTGAGCTAATCTCTTTTTTAAATCTATAGTGATTCAAGTATATAGAGTATTGTCAGAGCATCTTAAAATATAAACTTTATACATTTTTAATTTTTCATATAAATCTCCACTTTTTATCCAATGCTTTTTTTATTCAAATTCTTGAAGTAACTTTTATATCTTTTAGTTTAATATTATTATCAAAAATACATAATTTTTTTCAATTTTCTAAACTTTCTCAATTAAAGTCTCTATTTATTTCTAAAAACTTAGTCAATTTTCAAGGTCAATCATAATCTTTTCAAGTTTTTATATCCTTTATAGCCCTAATTAAAACAGCTCAAGGTTTAGTTGAATCAGAGGTAAAATTTAAACAAAAATGCATACCATAAATCAAATAAACATATATTTTACCATAACTTTCATACATTAAAGTATTTCTAAAAGTTTGTTTTGGATAAGCATGGCTTGCTTTATCACAAAGTCATTTATAGGCTTCCACTTCATATATAATTCATCTCTTTTCTCAAACTTTTATTATTTTTCAAAGTAAATTTTTTGCTACTATTTCAGAATCATAAGAAAAAAAATCTTTCTTTAGTTTTTGCATTTATTTATTTTCTAAAATAATATAATTTCTTTTTTTAGATTTTATTTCTTCTATATAAATAAAAATCTAAGTTTTAAATTAATCTCTAATTGAGATATTAATTCTTGATTATTTATCACTTTCGATTAATATTAAAAAAATAAAAATAAACAAACTATACGTATAATATGCTGATTTAGAATAAAATCAAGCAAAAAGTTCGCATAGGGTATAGTTAGAACGAAATCGCTTCGCTCTCTCCGGGGTCTTGATTTCCTTACGCTTCGCTCCAGGAAATACTTCAACCCCAT
>CAMZKR010000051.1 GCA_947311335.1 uncultured bacterium | reverse complement strand
CGCATATATTTTATATATTTGCAAATATATAAATACTTTTTACCTTGACAATTAAAATATAGTATCTAGATCATCATCAGAAAATCATAGTGTTTTACTAAAATCTAATTCACTTTCAGTATTTTTATTAATAACATTTTTTTCAGATCTTATATTTTTACTTATAAGATATATAATATAGTGTATATTATTCATAATATTTTTATTAAGTTAAGTTAAAATAATATTTCAAGTTCTTTTACATCATACTTTCAGCACATAATATTTATTATTGCTTCTTTGTGTATATATCAATATATAATATTAATATTATTTTTAACTGTTTTATTATTTATAAATTCTAGGTATATCTTCTGTTGCCTTTTTCTATATCTTCATTTATGTTGTGGTAGTTTATAATTACCAAATATAACTTTTTTATCTTTTTCTATATTAACTACACTTTCTTTTTTAACACATATTGATTCCCTAGAGTTTTTATTCATACTTAATACATAGTCGTTTCTAGTAATTCATAATATATCACATATCTTTACAATTTTAGATATTCAGTCTGCTTTTAGTATAAGTATTTTTTTGTATATTCTTTGTCTGTCTTCATATGACAATCTAGGTGTTAATTTAGGTTTTATATTATGCTTTTTTAAAATTTTATAGACTGTATATTTTGACACTCAAACCATATCACATATGGTAACTACATTTTTTCATAAACTAATTAGTTTCCTTATATATTCTACAAATATATTATATTCACTATCACTAAGTTTTGATATTGTATATTGTCAATTATAGCTGCTCTTAAAAACATTTATAATATCATCTATATTCTTCATTTATTTCTGTAAAAAAAATAATATTTGCTCTCACATACTCGTTTTAACTTTGCTATTATTAAATATATAGTGTCTCATAGCTATATCATTTAATATATTAGATATTGTTTTAAATCTTTCTTCTCATAGGTACATAAAACCTTTTTTAGTTCTTTTATGTGTTGAGAATATAGGAAGCTCCTCTTTTTTTATAAGTCATTTATTTATTTTATCTGTAATTATATTATTAAATATAATTGTGTATGACAATAATATAATATTTTCAATAACTATTAATCTTTTCTGCCTGTCTAATTTTAAGAACGGCTTTTTTAAAGTTCATATATGTTTAGAAAAACTATTTGGTTCAGTTACATATATTATAGACTTTGCTATCTCTTTGTTACTATTTATGTAGTCTATTATTTTTTTTTGTACTTCTACCATATTTTACTAGGTTAATTTATAAAATATAAGTTGTTTAACTTATAAATAAATTATACGGTTACATTATAAAAGTAAAGATATTTTTTAAAAATACATTGCTAATGTATATTTTATATGTATAAAAAAACTAGAAATTAATCTAGTTTTTTTATTGCTTCTTTATAAACATAAAAGTTGCAAGAAAATTATCTTCATATTTTATAGCTATTAATATAGTACTATTTGTTTTATTAATAACTTCATACTGTAACCTATCAAAATGTAGCTCATTTTCGATAGGTTTAAGGTAGTTTATGTTAGCTTGGCTAGTAACACACTCTCATATAATATTATAGGCTAAGTCGTGTGCTTTTCTATCTGCTATATCGAATATATATCATCAAGATAACATTCAATAAATATTTCTTTTATTCATATTAGTTTATTATTTAAATAAAAAGTTCTTATAAATTAGTATAAGAACTTATATTATTAAGATAATTTATTATTTTCATATTCAAGTTTTGCATCCACAAAATTTTTTTCATTATCTTTCCTTACTTTTTTTTCTATCTCTTTATGTTTATTAAATATTTTTTTATTAATTAAATCATTAAAATCCTTTTCAATTCAATAAAATAAATTTAAATTAATATTATAAATATCAGATAGTCTCATATTACTACTTTTATCTTTCCAGTTTGACATTATTTAACAATAAAGTTATAAACATTAATTAATCATTTTTTAGCAGATATTCACTTATTTTTTAAGTAATATAATATATCATCTATAATATATTTTTCTTTTCTATTATTTACGATATACATCATATAGCTTAATGCTTGTGATGGTGTATCAGCTTTTAATTGTTCAACTCTTGCTATTTGATTTTCTTTAGCCTTTTCTTTAAATATCGGCATCAGTTCATTTATTCTATCATTAATAATTTCATTCATATCTTTCTTTTTGTATACAAGAGAATATTTAGAATAGAATAAACAGTTTATATCTTTGTAGTTTATAAAGAAGTTTCATTTATTATATCTATGTTTTCAATATGAGTTTTTACATATTAATATTTTTTTAATATTATCATATCATATAATGCTAAATATATGAGCTGATCATTTGTTTATAATTGCATATCAATTATTTTGTTCTGTCTTTCTCCAATTAATCTTTTTACTTCAAGCAACAATACAAGAGCCATTATTGATAGCATCTATAATATTATCTAATCACAGAGTCAATAAATATCAATTTATAATTCATAATTGTTTTAATAATTTAGGTCAAGAACTAACATATGCTCACTTCTTTATATCAAGTAATCACTTTTTTATAGCTATATTACATAGTGATAAATTATCAACTTCTTTAGTATATTTGTTATTATTATTAGAATGTCAAGAGCCGTAAAATACACATCACATACGAGTATTTACATTAAGTCATTGGTTTTGATAATCAGACTCTAGGTTAATTATTTTTTTAGAAAGTGTATCTAGTTTATTTCATCAGGCTCTAACTCTATATACATAATCTCTAGGGTCTATAATATCTAATGCTCATCAAACTGGGTAATCTAAGTTTTTATCTTTAGTCATATTTTTTTTTATATATAAAATATATTACTAAGCCTTTTTAAGGTATCTTAAATAACTTCTTTTAGCTCTGTTTACTTGACTTTTTTCATATCAATTAATCCATTTATCAGTAGCTAATTTTTTAAATAGATTAGAAGCTCTAAGATGCGATAGTGCCATTAGTCTATCATTCTTTGCTCATTTAACATCAGCTTCTTTATCTAATTTAAGTGCTTTTAGCTCTTCTGATAATTCTTTAGTAAATTCAGGTATATCATCTAAAGATACTTTATTTAATTCCTTTTTTGAAAATTTAAACATAACATTTTATTAAAAATAAATACAAGAACTATATAGTTCTATATATTATTATAACTATTTTTTAAAAAAAATATAATATTATTTTATTAAATAAAAATTTTAGGTTTATAGTTATTATTAATTTTAGATCAATAAAATATATCATCAATATATTCAACCTTAGATGTATTCCACTTAGAAATATCTTGATTAAATGATTTTGCATAATGAAACAGATAACTCATATCTATTACATTTGATGTGTCTAATTTAGTTAAATCATAAT
>CAMZKR010000050.1 GCA_947311335.1 uncultured bacterium | reverse complement strand
TTATTGATAATTATGAAAAAAATATAATAAAAAATAAAATAAATAAAGAATCATTATTAAAATTATATGATTTTAATAATGATTATTCTTTAACAAAATATGTTGATCCAGATAATTCTTTTAGTAATATAAATTATATTCCAAAGATTTTAGAAAAAATATCGTCAAAATATGTTTATGATTCAAAATGATGAAGACAATTATTAAGAAAAGAAGCAAATAAGAAATTACAAGAATTAGCTAGAGCCTTTTTTGATAATTTTTGAATTAAACTTAATGTTATTAGCGCATATAGAAGTTATAAATATCAACTTTGAATTAAAAAATGATGATGTCCTGATAATTTATGTGCTAAAGCTTGATATAGCGAACATCAGTTGGGGCTTGCTGTAGATTTAATTAATGTTTCAACAGAATATGAATGGAAAAATAATAGACAATTAAAAATATATTATTTATGGCTTAAAAAAAATGCTTATAAATATGGTTTTCATAATAGTTATCAAAAGTGACCTAGTATTGATTGATATGAAATTGAACCATGGCATTGGAGATATTTATGAAAATATTTAAGTAAATATTTAATTGAAAAAAATATGACATTTGCAGAGTTTTACTATAATTTTGAATAAATTAACCTTGTAATCTTTCTTCTTTTTCAAGCTCTCTTTCTTCTTCTTCAATTTCTTTTTCAATTTCACTTTCTATATCTTTTTGTAAAATTATTTGTTTTAAAAACAATCTTTTTTTAACTTTTTCTCTTACTTCTTTTCGATATTTACCAATTATAAAAATAAATGGTAGTAAATATTGTATTAAAAATATTATTCAAATAATGCTTCAGAAAAATATTATTTGTTCAATAAAACTAAAGTCAGCTAAAACCCTTATCTCACTTATTATTTTTTCTACTCAAATATATTTATAATTAAATCAAATCATTTTTATTTTTAAAAGAGATATTTAGTCTTCAGCTAAATCTCAAATTAATATTAATCTATTTAATGTTGTTCATATAGGCCAACATGTCATAATTGTTAATTCAGATTTTCATTTTTTTCTTTTTAATATTGATACATCAGATGGTTTTATAACTTTTTTTTCTCGAATTATATATTTATATTTTTTTTGATTATAATATATTATAATTGAATCATTAAAATTTAGTTTATCAAGTAGAGCAAAAACTTGATTATATTCTCATTTTATCCAAGGAAAATTAGAAGAATGTCAAAATATAAATGCATTTCATTTTTCTCATGGTTTAGCACTACTGGGATATCTTATTACTCCATTTTCTAATTCTTTTAAGAAAATATTATTTAATTCTTTTAATCAATCTATTTCTTTATTTTTTATATCCAACAAAGGGACGTTTTTTCAAATTTTAGGGATAACAATTCTATTTTCATACGGAGTTATATCTATATTTAAGTTTATATCACTTTTATTTGATCTTGCTATTAATTTATTTATTGAATGATACATATTTTCATCTATAGATTGTTTTTCTTCTATTATATTAATATTTCTTTTTTTTATTTCTTTTTTTATTTCTTCTTTCTTCAAAATATTACTTGCTTCAACAGATGTAATTAATGATTGTTCATTACTTTTCAATTCATCTTCATATATATAACTTTTTGCTATATTATAATATGCACTATAATTTGTTGTAATAAGTAATAAAATAAAAATTAAACTAGAAGTAGAAATATATTTTATACTAAATGAAAAATAAGAATATATTTTTTTTAATAACTTGTAATTAATAGAACGACTCTTTTTTTTATCTAAACTATTTATATTTAGAATATTTTCTTCTTCATAAATTTCTTTTATTTCTTCAATTCCATCAATTTGTTTCAGATTTTCTATATTATTTGTACTTTCTAAACAAGTTTTGTTATTATTTATATTAAGTTCTTCTAGTATATCAATAACTTCTTTTTCTTTATGTTTCATAATTTTTTATTTTTATTTTTTATTTTATATTATAAATTTTATCATAAAAATCTTTTTAAGGCAAAAAATGTAAAGAATTTGATTTATTTCAATTTTTACTTAAAATCTTAATTAGATTTATACAGAAAATGAAAAAATTATGAGAAAGAAATATGAGAAAAGCTCTTGAGGGATTGTTTACCGTAAAAGCTGAAGAAAAATAGAAGTTTTGTTATTAAAATGGTTAAATTCCAGAGAAAAAGAAGAACTTGTTATTCCTAAAGGAAAGATTGAAAATTGAGAAGTAGCAAAAGATACAGCAATAAGGGAAATAAGTGAAGAGACTTGATTACTAGAAAGAGAACTTGAAATAATAAAATTTATAAAAAAGATAAATTATACTTTTACTGCGTGATATTTAAAACATACACCAGTTATAGATAAAGATGTATATTTATTTTTAGTTAAATATAATTGAAAGGCAGAACCTAATGTTAGAAAAGAAGAAAGATTTGTAGGTTATAAGTGGGTAACTTTAGAAGAATTAAAAAGTTTAAAATTGAGATCTGATTTAGTTTCTATTATAACAAAAAATAAAACTTATTTAATATAATACGAGTAAATATGGAAATTTTTTATAATGATAATAACTTAGTAATAAAAGGTAATAATAAAAATAGTATATTATTCAATATAAATACTGATAATCTTACTATAGATGGTTTTGATATAAGTTATCCTTGAGAATATGAAAAATCATGAATACTTTTAGAGGTTAAAGAATATAAAAACACCCTTTTTTATAAATTTCTTTTAGATTCTAAGCATGTATCTATTATTACATCTGATAATTTTGAAATAAAAGAAGAGATCTTATCTTTTTTTTGAGATTTAGATATACTAATAATTATTTGAACAAAAGAGGCTGTTAAAATATATGAAACAATAGAAGCAAAAGTTGTTATTCCATATTGAGAATGAAAAGATTTATTTTTAAATACTTTATGACAACATATAGAAGAAGTATCTAATTATAAACCAAAATCAGAAATTATTTGAGATGTTATTCAATATATTAATCTTTCAAAATAAATTTATAATTAAAAAAGTGGAAGATATTTTTTATAATATTCCACTTTTAGATTTTTTTAATTTGATTTTATGAAAATAAATCTTGAGTAATATCAATTTCTTCTTTTAATCTTCTTACTTTCTCTTTACCATCATAAACTATATTTTTATCTAATTCCAATTTAGATTTATTTATCTTATTTGGATAATTAAATTGTTTTAATACATATCTAATAGCATTTAATCTAGCTTTCTTTTTATCATCACTATTTATTATGATCCAAGGACAATTTTTTTTATGAGTTGCTGAAAAATTTTTATATTCTGCAATAGTGTATTTATCCCATAATTGTTGAGAATATTGATCAATAGGAGATAATTTATATTGTTTTAATGGATTTGTCTCTCTTGATTTAAATCGTTTTGCTTGTTCATTTTTTGATACAGAAAAATAAAACTTAATAAGCTTTATTCATGATTTTTGTATCATTTCTTCAAAATTAGTTACATCAGAAATAAATTGTTCATAATCTTTTTTAGTAACAAATCACATAACAGGTTCTACTCCAGCACGATTATACCAACTTCTATCAAAAAATGTCATTTGTCATCAACTAGGTAAATTACTAACATATCTTTGGAAATACCATTCAGTTCTTTCAGTTTCTGTTGGTTTTTCAAGTGCAATTACTTTTGCTCATCTAGGATTTAAGTATTCTCTAAATCTTTTTATTGTTCATCATTTTCAAGCAGCATCTCTTCATTCAAATATTATTAATAATTTTTTTCATTTTTCTTTTATATATTTTTGTAATTTTAGTAATTCAACCTGAAGCTCAATTTTATTTTTTTCATATTCAAGAGTCGATTTTTTTATACAACTAGGTTTATAATCATTTCTTTTTGTTTTTGGAATTAATTCACATCTTCTATATTTCTTTTCTACTTTTTTTACTACATCAATAAGTTTTATTTCTTCCTTTTCTCAAGTTTTTTTATTTATATAATCTTCAATTTCTTCTAAAATTTGTTCTAGTGCAATAAAAGGTTTTTTATGTTTCTTTTTTAAATCTTTTGGCTTATTTTCTAATAAATTACTTAATTTATTTCTTAAAACTTTAAGATTATCAATATTATCTTCTTTTTTTAATTCTTTGAATAGTATTTTTAATTCTTCTTTTAATCTTTCAATAGTTTTAGAATTTAATTTCACTTCTTTATTAAAAATTTCATAAAATAATGAAGGCATAGTTTTTATTTAGAAAATAAATTATATACATATATTAAATCATATAAAAAACACAAAGTCAATATTTTGACATATTTTTTATTTTTTTTCAATTGAATACTTGATTTTATCTTTATTTTAAGGTTAATAATAAAAAGATATTATCTTTAATAATATCTTTTTATTATATTTTTTGAAGTCTTTATTTTTAATTATTATGGTTCGGGATGAGGGATTCGAACCCCCGATAGAGGATTCAGAGTCCTCGGCCTTACCACTTGGCGAATCCCGAAAAAACTGAGAATTTACAGGAATAGATTCCCGTGTCAAGCACGAAAATAACAATTTTTTGTATTCTCAGTTTTTTATTTTAAGGCATTTATAATACCAATAAAATATAAAATATTTTATTTTAATTCAATAGTAGCTCCAGCTTCTTCAAATTTAGTTTTCATTTCTTCAGCTTCATCTTTAGAAAGACCTTCTTTAATAGTTCCACCTTTGTCAGCTAAATCTTTAGCTTCTTTTAAACCTAACCCAGTAATTTCTTTTATAACTTTTATAACAGCTATTTTTTGACCACCAGCACTAGTTAATACAACATCAAAAGTTGATTTTTCTTCTTCTCAAGCAGTTCAACCAACAGTAGGAACAGCCATAGCAACAGGAGCAGCAGCAGAAACACCAAATTTATCTTCCATAGCTTTAACTAAATCAGCTAATTCTAAAACAGTTAATTCACTAACAGAGTCTAATACTTTTTGAGCCTTAGCACTTAGTTTTACTTCTTCAGACATAATCTTTAAAATTAAAATATAAATAATTTTTTAAAAAACATTTTTCTATCATTCTGAATTTATTTCAGAATCTATCTTTAGAGAGATCCTGAATCAAGTCCAGGATGACTTTTATTTTCAAGATGATATTGATTAACGTTTCTTAAAATTACTAGCTTTAATTGCTAGTAACAGTTCTTTATTTTTATAAAGAACTGTTTACTAGATATCAAAGTATTAAACAATTAAATCTCATACTTTTTGTTTTCAGTTTTTTTCTAACTCTTCTTTTGTAGTATTTAATAATCTTACAAATCCTGATATAGTAGCATCAAGAGTTCTTACAAATCCTGAAACAGGGGCATTCATAGTTCAAATAAGTGTTCCAAGTAAAACATCTCTTGAAGGAAGTTTTGCTAGAACCTTTGTTTCTTTAGCAGAATTTAATTTTCCATCTAAATAAGAACCACTCCATTTAACTTTTTCTTCTCAAACAACTTTTATGAAATCATTTATTTTTCATAAACCTGCAATTTCATCTCAATAAGAAAACAATATTGCAATTTGTCATTCAAGCATTGAATCATCTAATTCAATATCATAAACTTTTTTAAATGCTATTTTTATAAGTGTCTTTTTTGCTAACATATAAGTCGATTTAACTTCTCTTAAATTTTTTCTTAAAGTAGAAATATCCTCAACTGTTAATTTAGCATTAGTAGTAAATGCAATACTTTTAGTATTCTTAAAATTCTCAATAAGAGAATTTAGAATTTCACTTTTTTTACTTTTATTTACAGCCATAATTATTTGTTTACTTTATATAATGTAATTAAAAAATCCTTTTTCAATAGAAAAAGGATTAGTTTTTAAATAAGATAAAACATTTCCTTTCTTTATCTAGGTAGGTCTTAATATGCCTACTGTCTTTGATTAAGAAATCATAAGTATTTTATATTTTTTTATAAAAAGTCAAATTTATTTTTTCTTATTTTTTTGTAAAGCTTCCATTTTTTTCTGTCTAGCATAAAATTTATCAACAGCACCGGTTTTAAGTATTCTTTGTTCTCAAGTATAAAATGGATGACAATTAGAACATATCTCTATTCTAGTTTTTTCTTTTTTTAGAGTAGAAAATACATTGAAAATACTTCAACAAGAACAAGTTATTTCAATTTTTTGACTTTTAGGATGTATACCTTTTTTCATAATATGATTTTTTTAATTTGCTTGCTTAATACAATGCAAAAATTTAAATTATGTGATATTAATCACTTTATTATGGTGCCGAGAGAGAGACTCGAACTCTCACGCGATGAAGCATTGGTTTCTAAGACCAACGTGTCTACCAATTCCACCATCCCGGCAGAAGTTTTGTAATGGTGGGCAGGGAGGGATTTGAACCCCCGAAAGCGTAGCTAGTGGATTTACAGTCCACCCCATTTGACCACTCTGGAACCTGCCCATAAATACAAAATTTAAAACAGAAACTTATTTTATAAGTCTCATTTTTTATTATTGCCTTTATTTAATGGAGCCACTTATCGGATTTGAACCGATGACCGTTCGCTTACAAGGCGAATGCTCTACCAGCTGAGCTAAGGGGGCAAAAAACTTATTGCCTCGGTATTTTATAAAAAAATATCTTGAAGTCAAATTTTTTTATTACAAAAAAATAAGTATTATAAGTATAATATTTTA
>CAMZKR010000049.1 GCA_947311335.1 uncultured bacterium | reverse complement strand
CCAGTAATAGCTATGAGTGTAGCATTTTTTCTTGCTGTAATAAAATTTGTAGTTTGAATTTATCTGGTTCAGTAGCTCTTTTATCTTCTGCAATTGATAGTTTACTTGATACTTGAGTAAGTATTTTTAATTATTTTGCTATTAGATTTGCCAGTGAAGAAGCTGATGAAGAACATCCTTATGGTCATTGAAAAATTGAATGAATTGCTGCAACAATAGAATGAAAATCTATAAAATGGTCACAAGAAACTTCAAAAGGATTTATTCCAATAAAAAATGTAGATAATGAAATAGATTTAGAAAAAGTAGAAAATTGAACAAAAATTGCTTTTTCTTTTCATTATAATACAATAATGTGACCAATTTGAATGATGATGAATATTATGATGATAAAAGGAAAACTAAAATGATATGCAGATTTTAATTTAAAGAAATTTGCTAGAAAGTTTAAATAAAATTATTTCAAAAAAAATCAGTTATTCAAAAATCTAGAAAACTTAAGAATTATTTAAGGTACAAGAATATTATAAGGTAGTTATTTAATTATAACTATTTTATTTTTAATTTATGTTTTATGAAAAAAATGAAAAAAGCTACTTTAGCTGTTCTTGTTTGAAGTATCATCCTATGAATGAATGTTTTTTCAAATAGTGCTATTAATGCTGCTAGTAATGGTGAAGAATTTACAGCAACTAGTGCTGAGGAAGAAAGTTATTGGTATTCTAGATATAATCTAGGAAATTTGGTTATGAGATCTGGTATGGGAGAAAGGTATATGCCAGAAAAAGAAATGGTTATGAAAGCTTTGATGATGGTTGATGCTGATTTTGATAAAGCTGAATTTATGAAAGGAAATGATAATTATGGTGATGGAGATCATCCAAGACCACCAATGAATCCTTTTATGATAAAATCAGTGTATAAATCTGGTAATCCTCATTATATCACAAAGTTTAATCCAATTGATTTTGCTACTCAAAAATGGGATCAAAGTAAAATGGATAAAACTCTTACTCCAGAAGCATTTGCTTATACTATCCAAAAAGAAGTAGAATGGGCAAAAGATTTTCATGGAGAAGAACATTTTGGGAAAACTACAGATAATTTTGGTTCATACTGGAGATTTGTAGGAATGATGATGAATATGAATGCAAAAATGCAAGCAAAATTTATGTCTGAAAATATGGAAGAAATTAAGAAAAATGTAAATACAAGAGGACATTTTGCAATGCTTGGAGCAATTTCTGATTTAGCTGCTATGATGAATGCTGACAAATTTGAAGCTAATTCTAATAATAGATATAAAGATCTAAAAGCTGGGAAAATGTTCCAGATGAAAGCTGATATAATTTTTGAAAATGGATTTAAAATGTGAATGAATCCAAAAACTGTAAGAGAATATTGAGTTGCAGTTAGAGGCCTTGTTTGGTATGCAAAATCTACTATGAAACATAAAAAAGAAGCTTTAGAAAAAATTGTAGAATATTCAAATGCATTAAGTACTATGAAAGGGGAAAATGCTTGAGAAGAAGCTTATAGAGTTTCTGGACTTATTGAAGCAAATAGAGTAACTTGAGTAAATTCTGAAACTACTAAAAAAGCTAGTCAAGATTTCTTAGATAGTTTTGATACTAGTTCTATGATGTTTAAAAATCAAAATACATATACAATTGATGAAGTTGGAACAATTATTTGATCTTTAAATGAAATTAAATTATTTGTAGTAGAAGATCCTGAACAATCAGAAGAAGTGTTTAGAGATTTCTTTGAAAATGTTGTAAATAAATCAGGATTACTTCATTCAGCTCCACCACTTCCAGTTGCTAAATCTAAATGGGAATATGAAGGAGAATCTACTAATTATTTCAGATATCCAGGGTATGTAGTTCCACCAATGGCTGGTTGAGAATTTGGGGTTGCTCCTGTATTTGCTACTGAAGTAAGTTATGTAGATTGAGCTTGGAAAGTTACAAATTCTGATTTTGATTCAGCAGGTGCTATGCATGCTAGTAATGAAATGATTTGGCTTCATTATGATGAATTAAATGGTTTTCCAGAATTATATAAAATAAATTCTAAAGATAAAAGATTATTAAATAAAATACAAACAATTATTTCTAAACTTAACTCAAACAAAAAAGAATTAGTACAATTTAGAATTAAAAAATTATATTCTAAAATATGAACAAAAACTAAAACTGTTTATTTATTAAAACAAATAGAGAAAATGCTTAAGTAAATATAATTTTTAAAAAATTCATATAAATCTTTGACAAATATATTATAATTATGATAGAATATTTATGCATAAGAAAATCTTTAAAACAAGGTTTCCTATTTGCATGCAAATATTTTATTTTACTAATTTTTGTTTCCTTATGTTAAAAACAAAAATAAAAAAAGCCTTAGCTATAATAGCTTTAAGTGCTTTAATTAGTACATATTTCGGTTCTGCTTTCGCAGCTACTCAAATAGGTACTGGTAGTGTTGTATGAGATAATTCATTTGATACTAATATCATGTGGGATGAAAATTTCCCTTGAACTGCATCTGGTTCAGTAACAGATGTTATTATAACTGCTACTGTAAGTCCTGCTCTAGATATGAGTATATCTACAGGAGCTATTGATTTAGGTAATTTAGTTGCTTGAGTTGCGTCTAATGGTAGTTTAAGTATAGAAATAGGTACAAATGCTGTTTCTTGAGTAAGTATAACTGCTAGAAGTCAATCGGGTGGTTTAGCTAATACTACAGACAATACAATATTAATAAATAATAATGTTGCTGACTGAGTACAAGAAAACTATACTTTTGCATCAACTCCAAATGGAACTGATGATTCTAGTTTTGCAACATTTACTGCTAATTGATTAGCAGCTACTGAAGTAATTAATAACTCAGTTGAACATACTATATATACTACAAACAAACCTGAAGCTACTAATAATGTAGATGATGTAGTATTTACTGTTGAAGCTACAACTGTAGCTGAAACTCCTGCTGGTAATTATCAAGATAAAGTTACATTTACTGTTACTGGTAATTTTTAGTTATATTAAATATAATATTTTAAAATACT
>CAMZKR010000048.1 GCA_947311335.1 uncultured bacterium | reverse complement strand
TAATAAAATATATTTTTCTTGATCCGTTAATTTAAATATATTTTTTAATATATCTATTGATGCACTAGACTGTTTTAAAAGAAGCTGTATAGAAGAATTTGTTATTATTGGTTTTCAAAAAGGACTACTTATAAAATCTTCAACATCTTGAGTAATAGTTGTTACTCATAAATTATATTTTCTAGCTCTTTTTACTAATCAGAATAAAAATTTAGCAGAATCATCATATTGCATAATATTCCAAGCTTCATCTATAACAAGCATTCTTTTTTTATTTGAACTTCTTACTTTATTCCATATATGATTTAATATTACATACATAACAGTTGGTCTAAGTATATCATCTAAATCTCTAACTGAAAATACTTGTAGTCATTCTTTTAAATCAATATTTGTTCTTTTGGAAAATATTCAAGCAAAAATTCAAGTTGTATATTTTTCCATTCTTTTTATTAATGAATTTGATCACTCTATTGTCTCAAGTACATCTTGTAGATCTTTCATTATAGGAATTTCTTTTCAAATAATATTATCATCTTCAAGGGTTATTCATTTCAAACTATAAGTTGTAGTTATTGCTTTTTCCATTATAGATTCTTCTTCAGGTGTCATTTTTCATAACATTAAATTCATAAGTCATAAAAGACTTATTATTCAAGATCTAAGAAGATCTCATGGCATTTCTTCGTGATCTTTTAATCATAAAGGTAAATCAAAAGGATTTATCCTTTCATTTGAATTTAAATTTAAATCAAGATAACTTCATCAAACAGTTTCTACTAAAGGTTTATACTCATTTTCAGGATCTATTACCAAAACATCTGTTCAAAGCATTAAACTTCTAAGTATTTCTAATTTTACTCAAAATGATTTTCCTGAACCAGATTTTGCAAATACTACCATATTTGCATTTTCTGTTTTAAATCTATCAAATAATATTAAAGAATTATTATGTGTATTTATACCATAAAGAATTCAATCATTATGACTTAAAGTTGAAGATGAAAATGGAAATGTTGTAGATAATCATCAAGTTGAAATATTTCTATATACTCATAATTCATCTTTTGCGAATGGTCAAGTTGCAATAAAAGCTTGTTCTGGTCTTAAAAAAGCTTTTTTTTGTAATACATTTCTTCAAGCTAATATAGTTTCTATATCTTTTCATATTCTATTTAATTTATCTTCATTTTCAGCATATATTGTTATATATAAACCAAGATGGAAATATTTTTCTTCTCATCTAACAAGTTTATTTCTTAGTTCTTCAACATCTTGAATTTGAGCTTCAATTGCTGGATCATTAACTAATCATCTTTCTGTATTCATACTTTTTTCTGATCACAATTGAGTTATTCTTTTTCTTAGATATTTTTGTATCTCAGCTGAATTTATAGGATAAATAAATAAACTCATATCAAATTTAACATCCCAATTAATAATAGGAGATAACCAATTTCATTCTAAAAAAGTAGGATAAGCATAAATAAAAAAAGTTTTTATATATGTAGAATTAATTTTTAATTTATCATTGTATACTTTTACAAACTCTGGAGATATAATATCTTTTATATAAGCAAGAGCACTTTTATATTCTTTTTCTATTTCAAGTAATTTAGCTTCTTCATATTTATTCTTTTTTTCTTTTTTTGGTTTTAAAAAAGTTTTTTCTTCTCTTTTTTTATTATTTATATGTTTTTCCTTTAAAGTTTTTGAATAAGAACTAATATCTCAAGAATATCTTTTTTTTACAAGCTCTATTAATAATTCTTGTTCTTTTTTCACAATATTTAATTATTAAATAATATCTTTTTGTATTTTATATTAGTATTCAAGTTTGTAAAGAGTTACTTTATTTTTACTCTTTACATTTTTATTATTAGATTATTGCATAAAAAAAAGTATAAGACCTTTTTATTATTAGAATTATTTCCAATCCCATTCAGTTATTAAATCTTCTGGGATATTTTCTGAAAAATCTTCTATTATGTTATAATCATCAGATTTATATTCTATTACAACAAGAGTAATATCATCAAGTTGAGTGTGTTGATATCACATAAATTTTGATAATTCAATTGTTATATTTTTGAATATTGATTTAGCACTTTTATAATCTTTTTGATTTATATTTGGGGCATTTTTCACAGCATCTATTAATCTATCTTCTCAAAACATTTCTTCTTTTCAATCTTTTCTAGGTCTATTTATAGCTTCAGTTATTCAATCAGTATATAATACTATTATATCATTTGTTTCAAACTCTACCTCTTTTTCTTTTAGTATATTGTCTATATTTTTTGTCATTCATATAGCTACTCATCAAGATTTTATTTTTATACACTCTTCTTTTTTATTTTTATATACAATAAGATATTCATGTCATGCTCAGGTCATATATAATTTTTTTTCTTTTTCATTCCATCTAATCATAAGTAAACTCATAAGCAAATTTGTTTTTATTCTGGGTTTAACAATTTCATTTGTATACGATAAAATTTCATTTCATTTTTTGTATATTTTTGTAAATCAACTTATAAGAGCATTTACCATAGTCATAATGAATCAAGCTCATACTCAGTGTCAAGTTGCATCTCAAACATAAATATAATAGTTATCTTTATGTTTGATTATATCATAACTATCTCATCAAATTTCTCTAGCAGGTTTAGATTTTGCTACAATATTTAAATTTGGAATATTTATAGTTTTTTTATTTAATAATTTTTCTTGTATTTCTTTTGCTAATTCTATTTCTCATTTAATTTCTTTTCCATGTAAAAACTCACTTTTTATATTTTTTAATGTATTTAATGTTTTTGAAAAGAATAATAAGATATATTTAACACTAGGATTTATACTTTCTCATAAATTTATATTTTTATTTTTTAATCATCAATGAAGAAATTTTTTTATATTATATTCTATTTTTTGAATAGGATGAACATAAAAAATATTTATTATAAAAATTATTGTTATTGATTCAATTATTGTAATAATAGAGATTTCTATAATTCCTTTAATTTGAAAAATTCATATTCATAAATATATAATAATATAATTTATTATACTT
>CAMZKR010000047.1 GCA_947311335.1 uncultured bacterium | reverse complement strand
TTTTCTTTCTTTTTTTACTGACGACTGGATTAATTATTGTTCTCGTGCCACAACTGCATCAAATCATATCCTGTGACAGCTATTCGAAATTAAACAATAATAATTATCTACGTTAAGATAATTTTAAATACAAATGTTTTGCTAAATTTATATTGAAGGGGAAGTATTCTTGACAAATCATTTTTGATTGAAGAATAATTGATATTTTTAATTATGTCTAAAAATACTATAACTTGACCAAGTAGTAAAAATACTATTATTTCAACAGATTGTGTTCAAAAATGAAAAGTAGATATTTCATCTCAAATAGATAATATACTAGATGATCCTGATTTAAAATCTTTTTTAACATTACTAAATCCTGAAGAATTAAATGTTTTACATGATTGAGAAGATGATATAATAGAAGAAATGGTACCTTTTGATTGAGAAATTGAAGAGGAAAATAAAATTGACGATATGATGAACAAATTTAAATAGTATAAAAATTCTAAAAAATTAAAAACAATAATAGAAAAATATCCTTGAAATTCAAAGAAAATAAAAATAATGATTTAAATAATTTCTACTATTTTCAATAAATAAACTAAATAAATAACCAAAAGTCAAAAACCTTCCCAGTTTTTGACTTTATTGTCAATTATAGAAAAAATAAATGCAAATAAACTGAAAACTAAAAATGGTATTCAAATTAAAAAAGCTTCAGATGATAAAGTCGTTTTTCATACGAAAGTTGCAAATCATCAAACCATTAAAATATTAAATATATTTGATCAAAATATATTTCAAATAACTATTCCATGTCTTCATTTTAAGGCTGCTGTTATTGAAACTACAAGTTCTGGTAAACTTGTTCCAAGTCATACTCATATCATAGTAATAATTGAAGGACTAACTTTTAACAACAATGCAATGTTTTCAACTGAAGATAAAGTATATTTTGCTCAGATAAATATAAAGAAAGTACTTAAAATAAGAACTCCCCAATCTAAATAAGTTAGTTTATATTTTTTCTTTTTTTCTTCTTTTTCAATAGATTTCACTTCTATTTTTTCTCATGATTTAAGTGTATAAACAAAATATCAAAGTAATAAAATTATAAAGATTATCCCCTCTCATATACTTAAAACATTATCTGTATAAATAAAATAAACAAGTAACATAGTTACTATAAACAAAAAAGGAATATCTACATCAATTAGTATGTTTTTTACTTTTAATCAACCTACAATTATTGCTGTAAGTCAAACTATTAAAAGAGAATTTGCTATATTTGAACCAATTATATTATCAAGTGGAAAATTTGATTGTCAGTTAGTAATTGCCATTAAAGATGTAACTAATTCAGGCAAACTTGTTCAAATACTAATAACAGTCAAACCGATAATAAAACTACTAACTCAAAAAGCTAATCATATTTTCTCTGCTTTATTTGTAAATAAATCAGATGCTTTTATAAGAGTAGCTAAAGAAATAATTCAAATAAATATATCTAAAAACATAAAATATAAACTTAATTAAATAAATATTTAATTAATCTAATCTATTTTATTTTAATATCAAGGATTTTATTGAAAATAATCAAAATATATGATATAGTTATTTAACTAACTATAATTAAACTTAAATTACAAAAAATGAAAAATAAATTAATAGAAATATTGGATAGTTTATATAATTTAACCAATGAAGAAAAAGATAAATTTTTAAAAAGTTTTAATAAGTTAAATAATGAAGAAAAAGATAAAATTATTGTTACAATCTATAAAAGAATGGAATGAGAAAAGAAAAATTTAAAAAACTTAAATTTAAAAATGAAATTAACAATTAATTCATTAAATGAGTTAATTGAAAAAAGAAATAATGTTAATTTAGACTTTTAATATTTAATTATGGAAAATTTTGATATAATATGAACTGAAGAAATAGATTGAAGTGAAGATAAATTAACAATAAATGAAGGCGAATTTCAAAAATATTTATTAAAAATTCAAAAAAGAAATTCAATCTTTTCTGAAGAATTAATTAGTGAAGTAAAAAACATTAAAAACAGAGTAATTGAAATAAATTCATTATTAGATTGATTGCTTGATATAAATACCTTTGACAGATGAGAACTTGATGTTAAAGATTGAAGTCAGCAAGAAAAGATTGCAATTGATATTATTGCTAATAAATTAAATACAATATTAAATGATTTTCTAATTAGTGAAGAATGAACATATTTAAGTTTACAAATAGAATTAGATAAAATGGTTCTGTCTAGAGATGGAAATAAAAAGCAATTAGTAAATGAAATTAAAAGTATACTTAAAGTAGCTGAAAGTAAAAGAAAAATAAATCGGACAGAAACATTTGCTATAATTAGTAAAAGATTAGAAAATTATTAAAATTAATCAATATAAACTTCTCTTGGTTTACTTCCATTTGGAGGTCAAACAATTCAAATATCTTCTAATATATCAAGAATCTTAGCAGCTCTAGCATATCAAAGTCATAATTTTCTTTGTACAAGTGAAGTACTTCATTTTCTTGCTTTTTTTACTACTTGCATAGCTTTCTCTATAATTTCAGGGTCCTCATCTTGATCTCATTTATATCACTCTAAGATTGATCATTTAAATTTCGATTTTCAATTAACTATTTCTAAGTCTTGTAAATTCTTTAACATATCTGGATCAATAGTTAGTTTTAACTTATTTACAACAGCCTCAACTTCTTCTGTATCAACAAATACTCATTGAACTCTCACAGGTTCAAGTGCTCAAGTAGGATAATAAAGCATATCTCACATACCAAGTAAATCCTCTGCTCATGATTTATCAATAACTGTTCTTGAATCAATCTGAGAAGCAACAGTAAAAGCTATACGGCTTGGGATATTTGCTTTTATTAAACCAGTAATAACATCGACTGATGGTCTTTGAGTAGCTACAATTAAATGCATTCAAACAGCCCTTGCCATTTGTGCTATACGTGCAATATTTCACTCAACTTCTTTTTTCATTCAACTCATCATTAAATCAGCAAGTTCATCTATAACTATAACTATAAAAGGTAATTTATCTTTTTTTTCTACCTTAGCATTATATTCCTTAAAATTTCTAGCTCTTTTTGTTGTAGCTAAATCATATCTTCTAAGCATTTCTGCTACACACCATTTTAAAGCATTTACTGCTTTTTCAGGATTAGTTATGACTGGAGTTAAAAGATGTGGTATTCAATTATAAACAGATAATTCAACTCTTTTAGGATCAACCATTATAAATTTTAAATCATTAGGTCAAAATCTATAAAGCATACTTATTAAAAATCAATTCATTCAAACTGATTTTCAACTAGCAGTTTGTCAAGCAACTAACAAATGTGGCATTTTAGTTAAATCTCATACTATTTCTCAACCACTAACATCTTTTCAAATGGCAATAGGAATAGATAATCTTGGATTATTAAATTTTCTTGATGAAATAAGTTCTTTAAGTCATACTATTTGTCTATTATCATTTGGAACCTCTATTCATACTACTCAAAGTCATGGTATTGGAGCTTGGATTCTTATATTCTTTGCTTGAAGTGCTAATGTTAAATCTTTTTTTAAATTAACTATTTTTTGAAGTTTTACTCACTGCATAGGTTTTAATCTATATTGAATTACAGTAGGTCAGACTTTGTAATCTTCCATAGATACCTCTATTTTAAATTGAAGTAATTTTTCTTGAATTTCTAATTCTTTTCTTCTTATTTCATTATTATTAATAATAATATTTTTATTTCTATCTTCTAATAATTCAATATTTGGTAGTTTCCATCTTCAAACATTAATTTTCTTTATTCAAGTATCTTTTTCTTTTTTATTTCATCAAAAAATAGAACTAAGAGGATTTCTTTTTTCTATTTTTATTTTTCTTCTATTTGTTTTTATATCAAAATTTTTTAGTTGATTTTTATTTCTAGTAGATTGTAATGCTTCTTTCTCTTTTCTAACCTTTTCTAACATTTTTTGTAATTCTATTTCTTTTTTTGAACTAGTCTTTTTAGTATTCCTAATAGTTATAATTTTTTTTTCTTTTATAATTGTATTTTTTATATCTCTTGGTGTTGGAAATAACTTAAATAAAGTAAAAATAGAAAATCTAAATAAAATAAAAATAGAAGTGAAAAGTAATATTAAAAAAGTGAAAAGTGTTGAAGTTCATCAAAGTACATTCTCTAAAATAGGAAATAAGTTAAATATAGCTATATAATTTACATTAAAAAATCAAATAATAGTTACAATTGAAATAAAATAAAAAACTAATCAGAATGCTCTATATAAATTAAAATGAAGAGTCTTTTCTTTAAATAAAAAAATAGATAAAATAATAACAATAGGTGAAAATATCCATTTATAATATTCTCAAAATCATTTATTGAGAATATCATACAAATAAAATCAAAATATAGATTTAGTATCTCAAATTAATGTCAATATTCAAAAAAATAACAGAATTAAAGCAAAAAAGCTTGTTTTATAGTCCTGTGGTATTTTTGATAAAACTGATTTTTTTTTTTCTAGCCACTCTTAAATAAAAAATAAAAAAATAATTTCCTAAATCTTATTATAATTATTTTTTAATTTTTACAATCAAAAAAAGTTATCAAAATATATTTTGATAACTTTTTTTGATTGTATTGTGTTTTTATCCAGTCATCATATAATCATAATCATCTGCAACTCAATTTTTAATTGTATCTGAAAAAGGAGATTTTGATATATTATTTTCTTTCTCTATCAATTCTAAAATCTTTTTTCAATATATTCAAAATGTTTTTGCTAAATCTGAAACTCTTTCAGCTTCTTGAATTTGTTTATCTGTCATACTAACTATAGAATCTACTTGATTTGAAACTCTAATTGCTTCTTTAGCAATTTTTAAATCTAATTTATCTCATTTTTCAATTGTCTCTCTAACTTTATTAGCTATTTGTAATCTTAGATTTAAAGATTCTGATGGTTTTAAACTATTGCTTTGCAACTCACCAACTGTAAGATTTTGTATATTTGTTTTCATAAGTAATATTTTAAATATTAAAATTAAATTATTTAAGCGTTAGAAATACTTTTTTATTTCTTTCTATAACTTTTGCTAAAAAATAAGCTCATTCTCATCTTGTTATATTAATCCTTGGTCTATAATAATTTTTTCAGAATTTATCTTTCCAAGTATTTTCTTTATCAAATATTGCATTAGCTTTTATATTATCTTTGTTTTCTAAATCTCTATATTTAATTGATATTTGAGAAATATTATTTTCAAAAACTAAGTATTTATAAGCCAAATCTAGAAAATCCTCTCTTGTAATTATATTAAATTTACTAACTCGTTTTTTCTCAAGTTCTAAAATATTTTTATCAATCTTCTCTTTTAAATTTCTAGAGATAGAATCCTTTTTCATTTTTAAAAGAGTATTTCAAATCCAAGATATTGCATCTGATTGAACTAATCATCTTTCTTCTAAAAAATATCATTTATTTATTCATGTAAGAATCTTTTCTCAAAGTAAATTAACAACCTCATTTTTATAAACATAATCTTTTTTAAGTCATTTAGGATTTTTTACTAAGATTCTTTTTGAAGATAATTTTTTATTTTTATAGGTATTAATAAGTTCTATATTAACATCTTTTGAATATGCCTTATAATCAAATAATAATAATCATCAAACTGTATCTTCATATTTAAATTTAATCTCTTTCTTATAATCTTTATCTTTACAATTTCTTTTATATATATTTGAAATATCTTTTATATTTCAACCTTTTATACATAACTCTGTTCAATTTGTTGCTTTTATTATATATTCTCAAGAATATTTTAAATTAATAAGTTTTTTACCATTTTTATCTTTAAAAAGAACTATTCAAGTCTTTTTATCAGACAATACTATACTTTTATTTGTATATATTTTTCAAGACTGAGGATAAATAGTTTGTCCAGAAGAATATATATGTAATTTAAATTTCTTTATTACTTTATTTCATATTTTTATAAATAGTATAGTTTCTCAAGATTTTAATCATGTTAATTTAATATCTCTTTTTCAATTTGTGAAGTAATACAATTTTGAAGGAAATACATTTATTTTAGTTGAATCTAAAGTAAATGTCATTCAGGAAGGTAAATTTCATTTAAAATATCTTCAAGATCTAGTTTTAATACTAAGTTTTAATTTTATAGTTTCTCATACTTTTATATTTCCTCATATATTATTTAATTTAAATTCCACATTATTTCTTCTTAAAAATGTTTCAATTTCTCTTGATTCAATTTCCTCCCTAGATAACATTCATTTCTTGATATAAACTCTGTTTTAACATTATTTTCTATAATTATATCTCATTTATTAGTAATAAATTTAATTCTTTTTCATCAATTAGATAAGAAATTTTCATAATCATGTTTGGTTTGTTTTCTTGTTTTTGGTCAAAACCATCAAGCTCAAACATCTTTATTATTAGAAATAATATTATTTGATAATTGATAACTAATTATATATTTTTCAATATCTTTATAATTTCAGCTTATTGGTCAATTATATTCTCATAAATCTGTAAATATATATTGTACTTCTTTTATATCATTTGTATTATATCAAAAATATACTGTCCTATTAAATATACTATAATCATAAAGTTTAGATCATTTTTTAGAAGAAATTGTTTTTTGTTTTAAGGATATATCCTTTCTTGATATATTTTGAATATTTATATTATTAAGTACTCATCAACTTGTTTCTAAAAATAATAATGGATCAATTGTATTTTTCTTTAATTCTCAAAAACATATTCAAGTTTCACTAATTTTATTATAAGAATACGGACATTTTCCATAATCATAATAATATGGATGAAATTTTGTATCTAAATCAATTTGAAAATGTAAGTGATTTCATGTTGAATTTCATGTAGATCAAACTTCTCAAATTTTTTCTCATACTTTTATTTTTTCTCATTTTCTTACTAATATCTTTGATAAATGTGCATATGTTGAAAAAACTTTTTTTCAATTTATATTATGTTCTAAAGTTATACTATTTCAATAACTAACTAATCGTTTTGCTATTATTACTTTTCAACTACTCATAGCATAAACTGGTGTTCATTTTGCAGTAGCAATATCCGTTCATATATGTCATCCATGTCATACATCCCATCAATACTTATAACTTCAACTCCAAAGTACTGTATATATTCTAGTATATTGATTGTATCATCAATTTAATTTAATATATTTTTTATAATCTTTTGTTCTAAGTATAGGTAAACTTTGTTTACACTTATTAGATAAAGATGAAAAATCCTCAAACCTACATTCCAATTTAGAAATCATTTTTAAAGGATATATTATTTTTTGACTAGCATATACATTATCTACTACTATATATCAAAATAACATGAATATTATTAATAATACTGAAACAAATTTATTTAATGTTCTGTAATTAATATGTGTTTCCATATATTT
>CAMZKR010000046.1 GCA_947311335.1 uncultured bacterium | reverse complement strand
TTCTTATTGAAAATATAATTTTTATTATTTAAATTTTTCTTATGATTTGATTATCAGATAAAACAGCAACTAAATTAACTCCATTAAAAAAGAGTTATACTATTTGATGAAAAGAATTTACTTTTGAAACAGGGAAAATAGCATTACTTGCTTCTTGAGCTGTAACAATAAGTGATAATAATGATAATATTCTTTTTGTGACAGCAGGATATAAGGAAGAAGGAGTTAATAAAGATGCTAGCTTTTTTCCTCTAGTGGTAGATTATCAAGAAAAGAACTATGCTACTTGAAGAATTGGTTGAAATAGATTTATCAAAAGAGAATGAAGACCGAGTGAAATAGCTACATTAACAGCTAGACTTATAGATAGACCAATAAGACCAATGTTTCCAAAAGGTATAGTAAATGATACTCAAATAATAGCAACTGTACTTTCTTCTAACTCAGAAATAGAATTATGAGTTCGGTGAATAACATGAGCTTCAATAACTCTTATGATGTCATGAGCTCCTTTTGAAGGCCCTGTATCATGAGTAAAGGTGTCTCTAATGAAAGATAATAAATATATTTATAATCCAACAACAAAACAAGAAAAAGAATCAAAACTTAATTTGATTGTAGCTTGAACAGTAGATGCTATAAGTATGGTAGAGGCTGATTCTAAAGAAATATCAGATGAAGATATGTTAAAGTCATTAGAATATGCTCATAATATTGTTAAAGAATTTTGTAATGCTCAAATTGATTTTATAAAAGATTATAAAAAAAATTTTTGAATCCCTGAAGTTCAAATAACATTTAATAAACCAGATGAAAGTTTGTATTTAGAAGTAAAAGATTTTTTAACTATAGATAAATTGGATTGTATTTATGAAAAATGAAAAAAAGAATTCCAAAATGAATTAAATAAACTAGACGAAAAAACTAGAGATTATTTAGATAAAAAAGAATTACTTATAAAAGAAGATTCAACTTGAGTAAAAAATGTTTGTTCTTTAGAAGAATGAAAATCATGTGTAGAGGCAAAAAATGTATGAGCACTTGTTTATAAAAGAGTAAAGGAAGTTATAAGAGAAAATATTTTAAAGAAAGAAAAAAGATTAGATGGTAGAGGAATAAGTGAAGTTAGAGAAATAATTTGAGATGCTTGATTTTTACCAAGAACGCACGGTTCTGCTCTTTTTCAAAGATGAATGACACAAGTATTAAACGTTACTACTCTTTGATGACCAGAAGATAGGCAAATAATTAATTGAATGATGCCAGAAAGTGAAAAAAGATATATGCATTATTATAATTTTCCACCATATTCAGTATGAGAAGTTAGAATGATGAGATGAGCCTGAAGAAGAGAAATTTGACATGGAAGACTTGCAGAAAAAGCAATTGAACCAGTTTTACCAAAAGAAGAGGATTTTCCATATACAATTAGATCAATTTCAGAAGTAACTACTTGTAATGGTTCTAGTTCTATGTGATCAGTTTGTGCTAGTACAATGAGTCTTATGAATGCATGAGTTCCTATAAAAGCACCTGTTTCAGCAGTAGCTATGTGAATGGTTTATGATGAAAATACATGAGAATATAAAATACTTTCAGATATTCAAGCTCAAGAAGATTTTTTATGAGATATGGATTTTAAAGTGGCTAGAACTAAAACTTGAATTACAGCTATGCAACTTGATGTAAAGATAAAATGATTAAAAATGGAAGTATTTAGTAAAGCTTTTCAAAAATGAAAAGAAGCTTCAGATTATATTCTTGATTGAATGTTAAAAATTCAATGAGAAGTTGAAAAAGAATTATCTTCTTATGCACCACTTATAATGAGTTTACAGGTTCCAGAAGATAAAATAAGAGTTATAATATGAAAAGGTTGAGAAAATATTCAAAGAATGGAGAAAGAATACGAGGTTAATATTTCTATTGCAGAAGATTGAATAACTACAATAACAGCACAAAATCAAGAATGATGAAAAAAAGCTGTAGAGGATATAAAAACTATATTATGGGAACCAAATGTTTTAGATAAATTAGAATGAAAAGTAGTTAAAATAATTGATTGAGTATGAGCTATAGTAGAATTTAAATGAAAATCTTGAATGATTCATATTTCTAAATTATCAAAAGAAAGAGTCAATAAAGTAGAAGATGTAGTAAAAGCATGAGATAAAGTAAAGATAGAAGTTATTCAAGTAGATAAAGTAAAATGAAGAATATGATTAAGAAAAATATAAAATAATTAAATAATTTTAGAAAATAATATTTATATGGTATAATAATATAAATATTATTTAAATATTAATAACTTATGTTAGAGAAAGAGATAAAAGTTTTAGACATTAATACTAAAGAGGTTTGTAAAAAATTAGAAGATTTATGAGCTAAAAAAACTTTTGAATGATTTATTCATGATGTGTATTATGATTTTCCTTGAGATAAAATGGAATGAGAAAAAAGAATGTTTAGAGTGAGACAAAAATGAAAAACCCATCTTTATACTATAAAAAGAAAAAGAAAAAAGATAAAAAAAGTTGAATGAGTAAATGCTAAAGATGAACATGAAACAGAGATAACAGATGTAGGAAGTTTTTCAAAAGTACTTGAAAAGTATTGAATGCAAAAAACAAGAGAAAAAAAGAAATATAGAATTTCCTATAACCATAATTGAATTGAATTCGATATAGACGATTATTATATATGAGACAATAAAAATTTAATTCCACCACTTTTGGAAATAGAAGCTAATAATAATGAAGATATACAAAATCGGATTAAAAAACTTTGACTTGAACTTAATGAACAAAAATTATTTTGATCAAGATCTTTATTTAAACATTATTGACAAGATTATTCATTGATAAATTAATAAAGATACTAAACATATTAAAAAATACTAAATTTATTAAATTTAGTATTTTTTAATATGTTATATTAATTTACTTTTTACTTCATATCTTATTTATTTTCTTAATAGTTTTTTTAAATATTCAAGAAAAATTTTTTACTCATGTGTAATACATTCAAAGACAATATTTACTACAATGAGAAGCTTTTTCAATTCAAGCTTTTTCCATAACCTCATGACTTAAACAATTCTTTGATGTTGTTTTACTTTCTATAATAACTAAATTCTCCATTTTATATTTTTTTCAGTCTTTTCTTAAATTTTCTACTTCGATATTAAAATCAACTGTTAATCTTTCTGAATTATCTTTTGAACAAAGAGTTAATCTATTATAATGAGTTTTAAGAGATGGAGACAATTTTGGAGGATTTGATGATCAATAAAAACTCATATGTATTCATTCGTAGAATCTAGTTTTTCATTTTGTCATTTTTCAATGTTCATTATTTGGAAATTCATATCTAAATTTTCTTGTTACTTTTTTTTCTTTTTGTTTATATTCAAAAAAACTTAATCATGAATCTACATATAATCTAGTTCTAATTTTTGTCCTAGATTTTTCCTTAGCTTGATGTTGTAAATAAAACATATAATCTTCAGTATCCATATAAATACTATCATATTCAAAAGTATTTTTTCAATTAATTTCAAGTACATAAAAATCTTTCTTTAAATCTTTTAAGATTTTATTAAACTTTTTTTCTGTTACTAAAAATTTAGTATCTATTCTATTTAAGAAACTAGCACTTGCATTTAACTCACTTAATGATATAGAAGAAAATTCTCCTTTCAATTGATTATTTAAATTGTCACTCATTTTGTTTTTGTTTTATAAATAAATATTATATTAAAATATTAACATATCAAAAATATCAGGTCAAAAAAAGTTCTAGATTTTTTTTAAAAACTACTTGAATAATTTAAATAATGTTGAGTAAATAAAAAAAATAGAATGTTTTTTATTTACACTCTATTTTTATAAAAAAAATCAATATTTTCTATTTGTTTATTATTTTTAGCAATGTTTTATATTAAAGGTAAAAATTTATTAAGTGAAAGAAATACAATTCATGATATAATTCAAGATACAGGTAAAGTTATAAGCCAAGCAAGAACAATACGTTTTATAATTCATTTTTGAATATAAATCTTTTCACTTCCTTCAAGCCTCTTTAGTCTTTCTCTAAGTATTCATACTCAAAACACTCATCCTATAGCAATATGTGTTGAACTTACGGGTAAACCAAGATGACTAGCTAAAAGAACAGTTATTGCAGCAGATAGAGCTACAGAAAATGCTCTAATTTGATTTAATTTTGTAATTTCTCACCCAACAGTTTTAATAAGTCTTCATCAAAATATAGCAAGTCAACTAGCTATTCATATTCATCATATAAACATTATCCAAAAAGGAACTCCAATATTTTTTGTAGAAATAACTTGATTTCATATCATATCATTTATTGCAGCTAAAGGTCATATAGCATTTGCTACATCATTTGATCAATGAGCAAATGATAATAAGGCAATAGCGAAAATTAAAGGAACATTAAATAATTTATTTATAAACTTTTTTGAATTTTTAAAGAAAGCTGATTTTCTTCTATAATGTATTGATAAAAATATATATGTAAGAATTCAAATTCAAATTCATATAATTAAAGCAAAATTATTTGTTATAATTCACTTTAGTGCTTCATTAGATTTAATAAGTGGTTTCAATCATTTTAATAATAAATATACTCAGAAAACAGTTCACATTAGACTTACAAAAAAAGGAACCCATTTTTTTGCAGCTTCTCATCTTTGTTTTTTGTTGAGTATAGTTTTATTTATTGATATTACTAATATAACAGCAATTATTCATCACATAAGTGGAGAAATAATCCAAGATGCAACAATAGCTCATATTTTACTCCATACAACAACTTTAAATGATAAAGTAGCTGTTATTCATGCTCACATTAATCAACCAATTATAGAATGTGTAGCAGATACTGGAGCTTTAACATAAGTTGCTATATTTATCCATAATGCAGACCCGAGCAAAGTTGCCATCATTATATTTAATAGTTTTGCTTCATTTCAATTAAATAGATTAGCATTTATTATTCATCCTTTTATTGTGTCGACTACATCTCAACCTGCTATTATAGCTCATGATGCTTCAAATATAGCAGCTATTATTATTGCTCAAGCTAAGGTTAAAGCTTTTGATCATACAGCCGGTCACATATTATTAGCAACATCATTTGCTCATATATTCATTGCCATATATAATCATAATATAGCAGAAATCATAAGAAATAAATGAAATTCTCAATCTTTAAAAAATAACATCCATATAACAATAGATATAACAATTATAAGTGGTCATAATATATTGATTAATAAAGAAACTTTTTGTTTTCTTTTTGATAAGATATTTCAGGAAAGCATTTTAATTTTTGTTAAATAAATAAATAAACTTATATAGTTAATAAATAATAGCATTTATTTATTTATTATGCAAAAAAAACTTATTTTTTTATTTAGTTTGTATTATATTTACTATGATATATATGAAAAAGTATTTTTAATATTTTTTCAATTCTTTTTTTACTTTTTTTAATCAGTCAAAAAATCATTCTAAATTTAATCATCATTTGCGGAATTTTTTATATTTTTTTAGTTTTTTTAGTATTTTTAAATCCAATTCATTATTTTCATCTAAAATATCACTTCAAAAATTTTCTTTGAAAAATTCTGCATTTTTTTGTTGATGATTTCATGCACTATTTTTTAAAGGAATAATTAATGTGTGTATTCAAAAATAATATAATTCCCACAAAGTAGTTGCTCATCATCTAGATATAGCAATATCTATATCTTTAAGTATTTTTCAAAGTCTTTTTTGGGTTATAAAATCATGAACAATAGTATTTGGAAATTTTTTGAATTTTTTTCTAAAATTCATATTTTTATCTCAAAGAATTATATGGAATTTTATATCTTCAAGACTAGGTAATATTTTTAGTAAATTTTTAAATATTTTTCTTGATCATTGACTTCAACATGACACCATCACTGTAAGTTCTTTATTTTCTACTACATTTAAAGTAGTAAGATAATCTATTAATTCAGGATTAAGTATTTGTCCAGATATAAAATGTTTTTTATTATCAATTTTTTTATTGGGAAAAGTATAAAAAATTTTATCTGCTACTAGTCATATTATTTTATTAGAAATTCAAATTTTTATATCTGATTCGTGAATGTAAATTTTTTTTCTTAATATTTTTGCAGCTATACATAAAGGTAAAGAAACATAACCTCACTTAGAAAAAACAATATCTATTTTATACTTAAATATATAATATATTCAATATATTATTCCTGTAAGATTTTTTAATGGTTCATAAATGTTTCTATAATCAAAATATCTTCTTATTTTTCATGATGGTATATGATAAAAAGGAACAGAATTTCTTCTTGATATTTCTTCTTCTAAAGAATCTTCTTCTCCAAACCACATAAAATTATATTTATTTTTTTCTTTTAAATAGTTATATAATGATAATAAAGGAAATACATGACCTCATGTTCATCATCATGTCAATGCAATTATTTTCCTTTTTTTCATAATAAAAATTTATAATTTTATATATTTCATGATTTTTATTATGAAAAGATTTGTATTTTTTACAAGTTTTATTTTTTTCAGAAAATGAAAAGTAAAAAAGCTTCATATAAAACCTATAAATATTCATACAATAACATCAAATGGCCAATGTATTCAAGCTATCACTCTTGATAAAATCATAATTATAAATATTGGAAAAATAAAATATCAAACTTTTTTATAATTACTAAAAAATAAAGCAAATAAAAATGAAAAACTTACGCTAGCATGATCAGATGGAAAACTAGCATCTGGAAGATGTTTTAAAATTAATTTTCAACTTTTCTCTAAATAGTTTTCAGGTCTATCAATATGAATTATATTTTGTATAATAATGGTTAATATTATTGCTATAATAATTGAATAAAAAATTAATAATAAATACTTCTTTTCTTTTTCTTTTTTCTCTAAAGAATATTTTATCCACATATAAATAAGAAATATAGGAATAAAGAAAATAGGTAAATCAGAAAATATAAAAATTAGTTTTTCAATTATTTTATAATTAGTTAGACTATTTAAAGCTATTAGAACACTTTTATTTATTTCAAAAAACATTTTTATTTTTTAAGTAGTTTATATTATAATTTATATTAACAAAAAAAATACGAAAAACAAACTTTGAAATAAATATATATATTTATATACTATATTATATAGTACATATAGCACTTATATTTTTAAATATTTTTTTCAAATATATTATTTTATTATTAATAAAATTTATGAATACAGAGAATGTAAATATATTAAAATGAATGAGAGATTTATATCCAGATGATCATAAATATTATACTTTTTTGAAAAAAGTATTTCGTCACGAATTTCGTAAAAATTGATTTAGAAGAATATCTACACCAATATTAGAAAATACACAGTTATTTGAAAAGGCTTTTTTAAATAACGATAATTTACTAAAAGAGTTATTTTCTTTTAAGGATAGCTTATTATGAAAAGTTTCTCTTTCATCTAATGCTACAATTTGAATAATAAGATCTTATATAACTGAAGAACTTGAGGAACAAATACAACCCATATATTTATATTATATGGATAAATATTTAGACAAAACCTTAAAAGAAAAAGAATTTCATGAAATATGATGTGAGATTATTTGAGAAAAAGATCCTATTTTAGATTCTCAACTTATGTTTATGGCATATGAAGTACTTAATGCAATTTGACTTTGAGATAATATAAAGCTAAAAATTAATACTTTATGAAATGAAAAAGAAATGGAAAAGTATTTATGAGAATTAAGTAGTTTTTATGAAAATAAAAAACATATATTATCAGAAGAAACTTTAGAAGATTTTAATAAAAATCCATTATCTATTTTTAATTCAAATAATGAAGATGAAATAATATTAGCTAAAAATGCCCCAAGTATAATAAAGTTTTTAAAAAAAGATTCAAAAAATCATTATTTAAAAGTAAAAGAATATTTAAATATTTTAAATTTAAAGTATAAAGAAGATAATACATTTATTTTAAAAGAAAATTATTATGATAGTACTATATGGCAAATAGAAACAATCAGTAACGGAGAACCTTTAATATACTGATGAAGATACAATTCTTTATCAAAAAAAATTTGATTAGAGAAGGAAACACCTGCTTCATGATTTAAGGCAAGTATTATTAATATAATTTCAGCACTTAAAGAAAATAAAATTAAACTTAAAAATAAAGATAAGACAGTTCTTTATTTTGTTCAACTTTGAGAGGAAGCTAAAAAAGTAGTTTTACCACTTAGCTTAAAGGCAAGGAAAGCTTGAATAAATACTTTAGTTTCTCTTTGAACCCCCTCAATGAAAGAGCAGATATTAAAAGCTCAAAGGATTTGAGCAGAGTTTGTTGTTATGGTATGAATAATGGAAGCTAGAAATTGAATTTTTCAAGTAAGAGATACTACTGAATGAACTCAAGAAGAAATAAGAAAAGACGAATTAATAGATTATATTATAAATAAAATATGAAAAAATAAATTAGACTTTTATTCACCAATAAAAGATCTTATAAAGGAATAAAAAAATAGAAGCAATTGCTTCTATTTTTTTAAACTCTTATTTTTGTAATCTTTTGTTTATATCTAAGACATTTTTTTGTAATACATTTTCAAGTAATTCATGCAATAAGAGGTAATATTCCCATAATTATAAGTAAAACATCAATATCTAAATTAGGACTTTCTTTAATCAGACTTGATATAAAAAAAAGAAATATTCAAAATAATATTTGTATAATCCTTATATATTTACTTTTAAGTATACATAAATTAAAAACCCCCATTATTATTGGAATAATTCAAATACATAGTAAAACATACTTTATATAAATTATATTTTGATTAGTTAATTTTGTTCCAAAAATAATATCATCTATATTATCTCATTGATAAATTAGGTTATAATATATTGATAAAATTAGTATTAAACCAAAAATAATTCTTCATAATCTAATAAAATTATCACTTGGTCTTTTTGTAAGTAGTTTTAAAAAATCAAACATATTAAAATATTAATAAATATTATCTTAAAATAATATAAAAATA
>CAMZKR010000045.1 GCA_947311335.1 uncultured bacterium | reverse complement strand
TTAAAATATATTTATGATAAAAATTGAAAAAAAAGATACAATAATTGATATAATTGAAAAAATAAAGTTTTATAAATGAAAAAATTTAACTCTAAAATTTCCTTTTTGACATCCAATCTTACATAATTATATTTCATTAAAAATATTAAAAAATAAATCTTGAAAGAAAAATATAACTATTATTACTGGTGATTTAACATCAAGAAAAATATGAAAACAACTTTGAATCAAATATTCAATTATTAAAGACAGAAGTTTTATTAAAGAAAATGAAGTTAATGATTTATTAAAGTACAATTTTACATTTATATGATATTTTAAATTTATTATAAAAAAATATGTAAAAGAATTGTCTAATATAGTATTACAAAATAGAGAGATAAATAAAATATGAAAATATACAAAAAAATATGAAAGTAAATATAATATATGATTCTTTATTATTTCATTAATAGTATCAGTTTTACTATTCTTATTTATTTTCTATTTTGCTGTAAATAAAACTTATGTTTATATAACTCCTGAAATTACAATAAAAACAAAAGCAAAAAATTTTATATTCAAAGAAAGTATAAATAATGTTATACTTAAAGATGATAATATCATAACAATAAAACCTTTTTCTAGTATTGAAAATATAGAAAAAACTTTTATAACAACTTGAATTGATCATAATTCAATAATTAAATCAAAGTGAGAAGTTATATTTATAAATAATTATGAAGAAGAAATAAAACTTTTACCAAATACTAGACTTTTAAGTAAGAAATGATTATTATATGAAACTAAAAATTGGACTGTAATCCCAGCAGCTACAAAAGATAATTTTTGAAAAATTGTTCCATGAATAAGAAAAAATAAAATAGTAGCAAAAGACTTTGATATAAATTGATATTGGATTTGAAATAAATGAAATATATGATGAAATGAAATATTAACTTTACCATGATTAAAATCAAAAAAAATAAAATTATATGCAAAAACTTTTTGAAAAATTAAATGATGAAAAAATAACTATCAAAGAATTTTATTAAAAAAAGACATTGAAAATGCAAAAATTGCAATTGAAAATGAATTAAAAACGAAAGCTTTAAAAAAACTTAAAGAAAATTTAAAAAAAGAAAATAATTTAAATAATACTAATTGGGAAATATTGCTAATAGATGATATAATTAAATATTCTAATCTAGAAATTAAATGAATTAAAAATCTTAAAATATGAAATAAAATAAAAAACTTTATTATTAATTGAAAAATTACAATTAAAACATATATATATAATAAAAATTTATTAGAGAATAAATTAAAAAATATTATTAGGGATTCTATAATAGAATGAAGTGAGAAAATCTTATCTATTAATAATAAATCATTAAGAGTTTCAAATATTATATATAAAAAAAATAAACCTTTTGAAGTTAAAGCCACTACTGAAGTGGAATTCTTGATTCTTCATGATTTTTCAAACAATACAGATGAATATACTAAAAAATTAAAAAATCATATTAGGTGAATTAAAAAAGAAGAGGCAAAAAATATATTAATTAATGAAGAGAAAATAAGTAATGCAAATATTAAAATAAGACCTTTTTTTATTAATAATATATCAAATATTACCGATAATATTATATTTAAAGTTGTTGAATAAAAAATTTAAGATAAGTAAAAAACTTTTGCTAAAAAATAATATATTATGTTATAATTTATTTAATTATCTATCATACCATAATTAAATAAATGAAAATAAAAAATGTACTATTAAATATATTTCCATTCTTAAATTGGTTACCAAAATTAAAAAATAAAGATATACTTTATTCTGATATTTTAGCTGGGATAACAGTTGCTCTTGTTATTATTCCTCAATCTATGGCCTATGCTCAATTAGCATGATTAAATAAAATAGAAATATGATTGTATACTGCTTTTATATGAGTAATTATTGCTGCTATATTTTGATCAAGTAAGCAAATGTCTACTTGACCAGTTACAATAATATCTCTTATGACAGCATCTACAATTGGGCAGTTAATAACAAAAGTATGATGAAATGAAAATGATTATATTGTGTTTTGTTCTTTATTAGCATTTTTTATTTGAATATTTTACCTAATATTATCATTACTTAGACTATGAGTAATTGTAGATTTTCTATCTCACCCCGTTGTATCAGGTTTTACAAATGCAATTGCAATAATAACTATTACTTCTCAATTACCTAAAATTTTATGAATAAATATTGATAAAACATGAAATTATTTTTCTGATATTATCTTACTTATTAAAGAGACTCTTAGTTGACCACATGCCGTCACTTTTATATTTTGAATTTGTTCTATATTTATATTAATATTAATTAAAAGATTAAATTCAAAATTACCAAGAGTTTTAATATTATTAGTTATTTCTATACTTATATCTTATTCATTAAGAAATTATGGATTAAATATAAGTGTTGTATGAGAAATTCCAAATACTCTTCCTAGTTTTCATTTTCCTATGATGAGTAAAAGTTTAAATTTATTAAATTCAAAAGACATTATTAATTTATTTATATCTGCTATGATAATATGACTCATATGATTTACAGAAACTATTAGTGTGTCAAAGTTTATTTCAACAAAAACAAAAGAAACAGTATCTGCTAACAAAGAACTAGTATGACAATGACTGGCTAATATAATTTCAAGTTTATTTTGATGATATTGAGTTACTTGAAGTTTTTCAAAAACTGCAGTAAATCTTAGAAGTTGAGCTATAACATGATTTTCATCAATTATAACATGAGTAATGGTACTTATAACTATATTATTCTTTACAAAATTTTTACATTATCTACCAAATTCAACACTAGCTGCTATAATAATAGTAGCCGTTTTCTCTCTTATAAGAATTGATATATTTATAAAAACTTTTAAAGCAGATATACATGATTGAATAGCTTGAATAATAACATTTATTTTAACTTTATTATTATCACCAAATGTTGATTTATGAATAATGGCTTGAGTAGTAATATCTTTATGACTTTTTGTTTATCGTTCCATGAGACCTAGATTATCTTGAGTATCTATGTATAAAGATTGAACATTAAGAGATAATGAACTTTTTTGACTAAAAGATAGTAAAAAAGTTAGTATACTTAGATTTGATTGAAGTATATTTTTTGCAAATGTATGACATTTTGAATCATCTATATTAGAACATATTGCATGAAAAGATAAAATAAAATATATAATACTAGATATGGAACTTGTAAACAATATGGATTTTACATGACAAGATTCTTTAGAAATATTAATAGATAGACTAAAAGAAGAAGATATAAAAGTTTATTTAACGGATTTAAGAACAAATTTAATAAATAAACTAACAAAAAGTTGATTTATTAAAAAAATATGAGAAAAATATATTTATACAAAAGTAGAGGATGCTTTAGATAAAATAAAAAAGAAATTATGAAATAAAGAAGATGATATTGAACCTTTAGAAGATTATACTCCTGATAAAAAGAAAAAACCAGAAATAGAAAAAAAAGTAATAAAAAAAATAGAAAATGCAAATAAAGACTAATTATTTTAATAATTAAATAATTAGTCTTTATTTTCTTTTATATTCATATAAAGAATTTAATTTATCTGATTCTTTATGTTTTTTTTCATAAAATTTATTATTAGTCATTTTAAAAACATAAGAAAAAAATCTTGTTGTTTTCTTCATCTTTTTATCTAAAATAGGAAATACTTTTTTAGTAATGGTTTCAGGTAATCAAAAAACGTATAAAACATCGAAATCTTCAATATTATATTTTAAAACATTTCAAAATACAATTTTCACATTTTTTAATCAACTAAATTCACATCTAATTTTTGATATTAAATAAAAAAGTGGTGATAATTCAATTCATACAAAATAATTATTTGGATTCTTTGATGCTAAAAATAATACAACTCTAGCATTTCAACATCACATCTCTAAAAAATTTTCATTCTTTTTAAATTTTATTAATTTATTTATTCTTTCTAAATCATTAGCTTTTGTTGGTACCCATGGGGCTAATGAAAAAAAAGACAAAGCTGTTAAGATTAACAATATTGCAACTAAAACTTGCATTCATTATTTATAATAAATTATTTTCTATATAATAATTATTATTTTTTAAAGAGCAACTATATGTTTAATTTTTTTTTATTTTTGAAAAAATATTAACTTATATATAATATATTTATGAATAAAAAAACTTTAAATAATAAGCTTGGTTCTGGTTTATTTTTAGCTAGACATCTAATTGTTGATTTTTATGATTGTGATATTAATATTTTATTAGATTGTAAAAAATTAGAGAAAATTTTAATACTATCCGCAAAAAAAATCTGAGTAACAATTATTAGTTCAAATTTTAATATATTTGAACCCCAATGAGTTAGTTGAGTTGTAATTCTTAGTGAATCTCATTTTACTATTCATACTTGGCCAGAATATTGTTATGCAGCAGTAGATATCTTCACTTGTTGAAATATGAATTATCAGAAATGAATAAACTTTTTAACAAAATTTTTAAAATCTAAAAAAATTCAAATTATTACAGATCAACAAAGATGACTTGCTACTAAATTTAAAAATAAAAAATTAAATAATAAAATTGTAATAAAGAAAAAGAAAAGTTGGAAAGAAGAATTTAAAAAAAATAATAATTGGTGAATAGCTTGTAGTATAGATGTATATGATTGTAATCCTAAAACAATTAGAAATTCAAATGAAATAAAAAGATATGTAAAAGAATTATGTAATATAATTAAAATGAATAGATTTTGAAATACAAAAATTGTTCATTTTGGAGAAAATGCACAAATTGCATGATACTCTATGACTCAATTAATTGAAACATCTTTAATAAGTGCTCATTTTGCAAATAAAACAAATACTTCGTATATAGATATATTTAGTTGTAAATATTATGACCCAGCAATCGTTGCAAATTTCACTACTAAATTTTTTGAATGAAAATATTACAAACTTAAAATAAATATGAGAAATGGAAAATAAAATATCAGAAAAAAAACTTTGAATTATAAAAGATAATCGGTTTTCTGAAAATGATAACATGTGGCCTTGAATATCTTTATGATTAAAAGTAAATAAGATTTTATTTAAAAAAAAAATCAAAATTCCAAAATATTTTGGTTTTTGAATCTGAAACTTTTTGAAATATTCTTGTACTTGATTGAATTATTCAAATTACAGAAAGAGATGAAAGTGCTTATCAAGAAATGTTAGCTCATATACCCTTGTTTATTCATAAAAATCCAAAAAATATTTTAATAATATGATGATGAGATGGTTGAGTACTTAGAGAAGTTATTAAACATAATTCAGTGAAAAATATTATTTTATGTGAAATAGATGAATTAGTTATTAATGTTTCTAAAAAATATTTACCTAGTATTTCTATATGATTTAATAATAAAAAAACTAAAATAATTATTTGAGACTGAGCTAAATATATAAAAAAAAGTATGGACACTTTTGATGTAATAATAGTTGATTCATCTGATCCTATTTGACCAGCTAATACAATTTTTACAGAGGATTTTTATAAATCTATAAAAGAAAAATTAAATAAATGATGAGTAATTGCAATACAATGAGAATCATTATTTCTTCATAAAAATATTGCTAATAACTTAAAAAAAATAATGAGTAATATTTTTAAATTTACAAATTATGCTCAGGTTCATGTTCCAACTTATCCTTGAGGTAATATTGGTTTATTATTATGTTCTGATACTAAAGATGTAAAAAATCCTTCTAGAGATATCCCAAAAAAAATAAAACAATCGTTAAAATATTATTCTAGTGAAATGCATAAAGCTTCTTTTATTTTACCGCCTTCTTATAAAATTTAATATAATTTAATTTAACCTCTTATCTAACCCAAGTATCGACTTCGCTTTGTTTTCTAGCACTTTGTATACTTCAAGCACACCGACTACTAGCATTTCAATGTGGTCACATTAAAACTGTAGTGTTACTTACCCGAAATTGGATATGTCACTTTCAAGAACTAGTCCACCAAGAAGCATTCCGTGCTGTATTTTTATGATTATTTCAATTTACACAAGTATCTTCAACAAATCAATTTTCTCAAATAATTTCTGTAGTTAATATATCATTATAATCTCACTGCGTTGATCTCCGTGAACAAGTCCCCCAACTTCAAGTTTGTAAATGATTTATATATGCTCCAATAGTTGTATATTCTTCTCAACATTGCTTCATTTTAAAATGTTCTATTTTTATAGCATATTTTTTTGAAAGATTATCTGCTCTTTTATATGTCATTAATATCTTGTCTCATCAAATAACTAATCAAGATGTATATATATCTGAAAATCAATTTTTCCAAGAAAGTATTTTAGTCCATCATCATCAATTAGTCGTCATATCACAAGTTACTTTAAACTCTAAATTTCATCATATTCCATCACTATCTATAAAATATTCTCAATCTCAATTATTTCATGAATAACTATATCAAACTGGAGGATTTTTATATTCATTACATGATTTTGCATAAGTTTCATCACTCCATCTTCTAGCTCAATTATAAGTAACTATAGTTTTATCTGTCTGAGTGAAATTTAAATCTTTTTCTCTAAAATAAAGTTGTGTTGTTCTAGCTGTTGCCTCCCGTTTTGATCAAGAATTTTCTCAAAAAGTACCGGCAGAATCATAATTCATAAAACTTCAACCACTTCTACCTGCTGGATCCCGTGAAAATCAACAAAAACTCTTTCACATCCGAACATAATCAGTATCTGAAGTATCTGTTTTAGGTGTTGTATTAGCTCTCATTATTGTCATATATTCATTATGACCTAAACATTTCCGATTTCAATTTGATTTAGCTGTAGTTGTACTAGCTCAAGAATTAGTTAAATTATAATAATATTTATTTCAATTCCATTCATTATTAAACAATTGTACTATATTTACTGAATATCTATTTGGATTAAAACAATCAAGATTTGAATTAGAAATATTTGTTCCAAGCCAACAATCTTTAGCATCATTCATGTTATAATTTCATTTTATATTTACATATCTAGTCCATCATCATCAATTAGTCGTCATATCACAATAAACTTTAAAAGCTGATTGTCCAGAATCTGGTCTAATCCAATATTCTCAATCTCATATTTCTCATAAATATTCATATCAAATATTTTCAGGATATTTATAATAATAACAAGATTTAGCTATATTTCAATCTTCCCATTTTCTAGCTCAATCTAAAGTTTTTATAAATTTCCCATAAGTTTTGCAAGTATTATCTAAATTATATTCTGGACAATAAGTAAAATTTATATCAAATTTTATTTTTGCTTTATATTCTCAAGCATATTGTAAATCATCATCATATAATCCTCAAACTTTAAATATATATTCATCATTATTTAAATTTCCTGAAATATTATTATTAAGTGGTGAAGAATTTAATGTATTATTAATAATTGATGTTAAAATATTATTTATATATGGTTGCATAGAATATCCCCATCACTTATTTCAATTCCAATTAACAATTATACCTGAACCATAAAGCATATCATTTGTCTTTATCATTTTTATTCTATATGGAGCTCATATGGTTTTTACATTTACATTTTGATAATCATCTGACATTTTTTTTATATCTTTTTTTAATATTCAAACATTATGACTAGCTAATTTTATAATAAGGTTTGGTCTATCTACGTAAAATATAATTTCTTTTGTATTTGAATTTCAATTCAAATTATCAATTGAAAATATGTACTTATATTTTCAATAATCAAGTCAAGAAATAGAATAAATAGCATGATTTTTTCAAATACTTTTTGTTCAAAAATTTATATAAGTACTAGCTATATCGCTTCACCAAGAACTTCAATTATATTTATAAAGTTTTAAATTATCACTTGTTATGTTAATTCAGACACTTACATCCTCATAAGTAATATCTAATGTTAAATTTCAAGTAGGGTGTATTCCATTATTTCATATTGAAGAATATAAAAAATTTGGATAAGTAGCTCAATTGGCCAATCCAGTAAAAGAAAATAGACATATTATAATTAAAGATAATCTTTTTATCATACTTTAGTATTATAAATACATAGCTTTTATTGTAAATAATATACTATAACAGTATATCATAAAATTAATATTTA
>CAMZKR010000044.1 GCA_947311335.1 uncultured bacterium | reverse complement strand
TTTGATTTATAAAAAAAAGTTATATAATTAAATAGTAATATTATTTATAATTTACTTTAATAGTAATGGATAATCAAATAACAGAATCTGTAGTAGATAAAATAGTTTTAGATTTCCTTCTTTTACATAAAGAAAAAATAAAAATTGATGAAAAAGAATTTCTTGATCTTTTAAAGCATTCTCTCTCTTTAAATACAATGGAGAAAAAAAGAGTTATTGATGCTGTCCCTACTTTGTCTCAGTTTCAATTTGATGAACTTAATAAGGTTTTTGTTGAGGAAAGAAAAAAGTTTAGAGAATTAAGTAAGGAACATCCAGATGATATAAAAAAACTTTTATCGAAACAGCAAAAAGAATGGATCCAATTAGGAGATTTATATAAATCTGAAAATGAGAGTAAAGAAAAGGAAGAAGAAAGTAAAAATAAAATAGATGACATAAAAGCGTCATTATGACTTTAAAATAAGATATGATTTATAGTTTTTCTGTATTTATAAAAGATCCTAAAAGAGTTGATATATTTTTATCAACTCTTTTTTCAGAGTTTTCTAGAAGTTATATTCAAAAAATAATAGATAATTGAAATATTTCTTTGAATAATAAAATTATTAATAAAAACATAAAGATAAAAAATAAAGATGAAATTAAAATGATAATAGTGTTAAAAGATTTAGATGTAAAGCCAGAAAATATAAAGTTAGATATAGTATATGAGGATAAAGAAATTATTATTATAAATAAAGAATCTAATATAAATGTTCATCCTGTTCCTTGAAAAAATTGAAAAACATGAACATTAGTAAATGCTTTACTTTTTCATTGTAGAAATAATTTACCAAGTATTTGATGAGTGATAAGACCTTGAATTATTCATAGACTTGATAAAGATACATCAGGTTTAATTATGGTAGCAAAAACAGATAAAATGATGAAATATTTATCATATATTATTAAAGAAAGAAAGATAAATAAATATTATATAGCGATAGTTAATTGAATAATTAAAAATAAAGAGTTTAAGATTGAGAGTTATATTTGAAGAGATCCTAATAATAGAGTTCGTATGACATCAAGAAATCCCATAAACCCCAAAATAGCAATTTCATATTGAAAAGTTGTTAAGTATATTAACAATAAATATACTTTAGTAAAAATAAAGATTGAAACATGAAGAACTCATCAAATAAGAGTTCATTTATCATCTATATGACATTCTATTTTATGAGATAAAGTTTATTGAGATAGTAAAACAAATAAACGTATTAAATTTAAATATAATTTAGATAGACAAGCACTTCATGCTTATGAATTAGAGTTTAAATTATATTGAAAAAAAGTTTCATTTATTTGAGAAATTAAAGATGATATAAAGAAAATAATTTCTTAATTATTTTGATTTTTTGAAAATACTAATATAATTTTAGAAATTGTTAAATAGATAAGTTTTAATATTTAAGTAACATATTTTATGTTTAAAATTTTTTGAGTTTGAGAAGGTGATAATATTTCAAATAATCCTTTAAATATTGAAACTAATAGTACAAAAGAAGAAAATATATGACAAATAGCTTTAGATATTATAGAAAATGAGGAATGAGTAAATATTATAGCTCCAATTGCATGAATAAATTTAGAAGAAATTGATTTATTTTTAAATAAAAATGTTTTAACAATCAGATGAAAAAGAAATAAACCATGAAATATATATTCAGAAGGTACAGTATTAAGAAATTCAGAATGTTTTTGGTGAAAATTTGTTAGAAATATTATTCTTCCTGAAAATTTAGATTTTAAAAAAATTAAAGCAACTATGGAAAATAATTTATTATTGATAAATATACCAAAACAAGTTCTTGATTCACAGAATATTAAAATTAATAAAATTGATATAAATTAATTATTATGATTTTTAAGAAAGGAAAAAATAAAGTAGGAAAAGGGATAAAAAAAGTTGATAATATAGTTACTTGACTTATTATTTGATGAGCTGTTGTTTCTATATTTTGATTATCAAAAACAAAAAAATGAAAAAGAATTACCGGAAGTTTTATTAATTTTTGAAAAAATTTATTTAAGTTTTGATATTCTTCTTTTTGAAAAACTATAGTTAAAATTATATCTTTTTTATGAAAAAAATAATTTATGTATAAAAAAATAATTATATACTTATTGTTTATATTTTTTGTGATTCCTTATTATTCTTATAATGTTTTAGCTGAAATTCCAACACTTAATTGTAGTAAATATTCTTCAGAATTTAATCAGTGTGCAAAAGCAAATGAAAGTTGAGATGGCTCAGCAAGATGAATTACAGAATTTACTTGTTTAGATGAAAATTGAGCTTGGGCTAAAATTTTATCTCAAATTATTCTTGATAAGAAATTTTCAGAAATAGATAAAGAAATAGAAAAATATATAGAATGACTTGAAAAAAATAAAAAATATTCTTCTGAAAAATTAGATGAAGTAGTAAATAAATTTTATATTTATTGAGAATATTGGAATAAATATGAAGATTTATGTAAAAAATGAATATTAAAAGAAATGTTTACATGTTTAGATAAATTTAATTGAAATGAAGTAAAAGATTTTTTATGATGAGAAAATAATTGAGCATGTATACAACTTGTACATATAAAACTTAAGGCATATAGAGAAGTTTTATATTCTATATTAAAACTTAATAAATTAGCAACCAGGAAAAGTGCTAGAAGTACTTATATAAAATCTGAAAGATCAAAGTATGATAATTTAATTAAAATGATGTCAACTATTAGATGATATTTAAATAGAATATTAAAGTGATGGACATCAAAAACTAAGTCTCCATATAATTGTAAATAAATAGATTATCTCTTTTTTTTCTTTTTTTGTTTTTTTAAACAATTTGGACAAACTTCCCAGTCTTTTTTAATTTCTTTATTACACTTATTACAATAGTATTTTTTATTTAATTTTTTAAATAATATTATTAATAAAGGTAAAACTATAGTTATAAATAAAAATATTATTATTAGTATAAGAATATAGCAATTTATTCACACATATTTTTCAGTATATTCAATATTAAATTCTTTTGCTGAGTTAAATTCTTTTATATTTCAATTTTCATCTTTATATCATACATCTATTATAGCTTTTATTTTTTTCTTTTGTGTTCTTTTTTTTACTGTTTCCCAAAACATAAGATATTTATTATGTTTTTGATTTTCTTTTGTATAATATTCTGAAGGATTCCAATAATTTATAAGTGGATTTCATTCATCATCATAACTTTTATAAGGAAAACCTTTCCATTCAGATTTAAACTCTCTATTTGAATATGGTAAAACATTTCATCAGGAATCATTTATAGGTATATAATTAACAATTTTTTCTCATATTATAATTCATTCTTTAGTACTTATAATTTCTTTTCAGATATTTTTTATTATTTTTCCATTTTCATCTTTTAATATAATTTTTCATTTTGGTTTTAAGTGAGTATTTCATTTATTTTTAAATGGGATTTCAAATTTAATATTAAAATCTTTATTAGGATTTGACTCATTTGAATTAGGTAATCAAATATTTTCATTTGTACATTTTCAGTCAAATTTGTTTCATGATAAGTCTCATAAAGGACAATCATCTTTTTCTTTTGATGATTTTCATCATCACCATCATCATCATCAAGATATTATTATATTTCATACTTCTCAATCAAATATCAACTCTCATTCAACTTTTACTAGAATTAATACTCAATAATCTACATTAATTCATATTTTAGTTCAAGAAGAATTTTCACTATTATTATTTTTAAAGAATATAGCTCAATAATGTCATCAAGGAGTAGCATTGGCTGGTACATTTATAGAAAAGTTTATGGTTTTTGTTTCTCAAGGATTTATAGTAAAACCTGATGAACTTATTGTTATCCAGTTTGATAATTGTTGATTAGGAAAAACTAATTCACTTTTTCTTACAAATTTAGGTTTTCATCATGTTCAATTTACTTGAAAATCTGATTTTCAAGTAATTATATTTATACTATGTAATCATTTATTTGTTAATTTTGCTTTCTTTGTAATTATAGATCAAGTTTGTAATTCTAACTCATATTTTATAGGGGATACAGATAAATTAATTGTAGCAAATGAGTGATTAGCAAAAATTAATATTGAGAAAATAAAAAATATTAATTTTAAAATTATTGTATATATTTTCATATAAAGAAGTCATTTTATAAAAATTAATTTTATAATAATAATTATTATTATA
>CAMZKR010000043.1 GCA_947311335.1 uncultured bacterium | reverse complement strand
TTTCTCATATTTTTTTTAAAATATTTTTCTCTTTTGTAGTTAATTTTAATTTTGGATTTAAATTATATATTATATTATTTTTTTTATTATAATTACTCCAAAGGGCTACTTTTGTTTTATTTCAGAAATGTCCTGCTCACCAATCAGATTCATCTTTTATAATTCATAATTCTTTTTGTATTTTAATTATATATTTTTTTATAGTTTCATATTTTCAGTCAAAAACTCAATTATAAAATCATAATTCATAAAATAATTTTTGAATTTTTATAATATCTTTTTTATCAGATTTTGGTTCTATATATAAATCTCAATAATCAAGTAATAGTTTATGTTTAGCAGATAATATATTATTTTCTTTTATTTCTTTATATTCATAATCTTTTTTTGTTTTAAGTGGAGAAATATTATAAAGTTTTTTGTATTTATTTAGAAATACTTTTCTAGTCTTAGGTCAAAAATATCCAGCTCCCCAATCATCTTTATTTTTTATTATAGAATTATTAATTTGAAATTTTATTAATTCTTTTTCTATACTTTTATATTTTCAATTAATCATTCAATTATAAATATTAGCTTCTTTAAAGGCTTCTTGGAGCTTTATTACATCATTTTTATTTGATTCTGGTCAGATCTCACTATTTCATATATTAAATATTTTACTTTTATTAAATTCTATTGTTATATCTATTTTATTATTTACTATAATAATTCATTTTATTTTTCTTCTTCACCATTTTTTAGCTCTTTGTAATCATTCATCTCAATATCACATCCAAATATCAATTCTATCATATTCTTGTCATTTTATTCCTGTTTTAACAATAGCTCAACCTCTATCACTAATAGATCAAATTCAATATCATTTAAAATATATTTTTGTTCAAAAAGGGTAATTTTTTGGTCAAGCAAGTAATCATTCAAATACAGATTTTCATGAAGCGGTATGTTTTCAAGATCAATTTAATCTTATATCTCAATTATAAGTTCATGTTATATAATTATTTTGATTAGGAAGAGGAGAATAATAAGCTGTAACAGAAAAAAATCTTTCTTTATTATAATTATCTGCAAAAGAAATATCCATGGTATATCAAACGAATAATAAGAAAATGAATATAATTTTAAATATCTTTAACATATTTTTTTACTATTTTTAAGTCAAAATATTATATATAAAAATATTAAATTGCAAGAAATAATTAATCATGAACACAACGGATACGTCATTCTAATCAACATGTTGCATAAACATTAGTGAAAATAAAAGAAAAATTAACATTATCTCAATTTGATAAAATCCCACCATGATAAGCATATCATATATCTGTTTTGTATGAGAAATAATTCGTATCTATTTTTCAATCTGCATCTTTTAAACTTTCTAATTCATTTTTAGTTGGAACTCTCCAATTAATAGTATATCAATCTAAAGATAAAGGAATACAATAATCTGCAGGAGTATCACACCAATCATTTACGATTTGATTTAAACTAGGTAAATCTCAATTAATATCTCTGTGAGATTGCCAAATTAAAGAAGTTTCTGTATCAGTCACAGTTTCTTTAGTATTAGATGCTATAAATCTTCCGATTGGATCTGTTGCTGATTCTATAATAGTTATCTCAAGTTTAGGTAAAACAGTATCTTTAATAATATTTTGAACTAAAAGTTTTTTATCATTTCAAGTTGAATTTACAATTTCTTTTATATCTGGAATATTTGTTATTATTGTTCAACTATAAGCATCTATTAAATTATCTATTAAATCATCTTGAATTGATCATGTTTTTAAATTACTTATGCTTCAACTAAATACAACTATAGATCAAGTATTTACTATATTTCAAGTTGGTAAAATATTATTAAAAGTTCATTCTTTATAAGTTGATGGTAGTATTCATGATCAATTATAAGATAATTTTTTTTGATTTAGTAAAGTTATTATATCTGTTAATGTTATATCTCAACTTATTATACTTGGAACTGCTAATATATAAGTTGTAACTCAAGAACTTGTTTTTGCAATCTTTCAATTATAATTTCATATTATATATACATTTCAATCTTTTCATGCAGCATAAGTTTTATCTAAAATTAAATTATTTTTATATGAATATCATCATCATTCCATAACAGCTGCTAAACTCATTTCTTTATCTGTGTTTAATACTGAATAAGTATACTCATTTTTTGTTAATGGATCTACTGGAACTTTAGATATACTTCATCTTTTTCATAATCTTATTCTTGTATCTTCTCAAAAACTTCACTGTGTCCATACTTCACTTCAGCTATATGTTATTTCTACTCATAGTGTGGGAGGAGTAAATCTTCAACTAAGGACTTTATTTAAAGTTAAAGCTTTTTTTATATTATTTAAATCAGCTATTCTTGTAGAATTTCTTGCATCAAGTGAATATCATTGTAGACTTATAAAAGCTATTGTTCATAATATTGCTAATATTGTTATTACTACTATTAATTCTACTAAAGTAAATCATTTCTTTATTAATTCAACATTATTCAACAAATAATTGTCATACGCATCTATAATATCTTGTCTTTGTGTATCATTTGTAAAACTATTTCTCAATTTTTTTGGATATGACCATTTATTATATTCATTATTAGGTAATCTACCTATATAAATATTATATTTATCTTTTTTAAAATGTACTACTTCACACATAATTTAGAATTTTAATAATACATCATTATTTTTAATAATTAATTCTGATGGTATATATTGACCATTATTATTATCATCATACACAATATTAATGTTGTTTGCTTGTATCACAATATCTTTTTCAACATCATATTTATCATTTTTTATATCATCATACATAATCGATATTACAATTTTTTTAACATCAATATTTACATTTAAACCGGAATTACCAAGCAATTCGATATTAGTTGACCAATAAACTTTTGCAACATAATCAATATAATCAATATCATCAGAATAATATTCATCTGTATAGAAATCTATTTCAGTTTTTTGTAAATCTGTTACAAAATTGTAGTTATTTTTATTCATCTCAACCATTATATTTTTTTGTTCATAGACATTTTTATTGTTCTTAGATTTAAATATTTTCATACCAACTAATTTATTAGTGAAATTTATATTCTTATTCTTAATCTTAGCTTTTTTTAAAACAATATCATAATATTTAATATTATTACTCCAATCTGATTCATCATAAATGTATTTATTACTTTCACCAATTGCAATATAATTTGTGTTTTTATAACGTTGGACTGTTAAAAATCCACTATCTTGTGGTAATTTTCTACCCCAATTCTTTTTTAACTTACCATTTAATATATTCTTAT
>CAMZKR010000042.1 GCA_947311335.1 uncultured bacterium | reverse complement strand
TCATATATTTCTTCTTTTTGCAAATATTATAATAAAAAGCCAATAAAGATTTATTAGCTTTTTATTCATTACTTATTAAATAATGGTGGAGGAGAATTTTGTAATAATGGATTATATTCTATCACTACTGGATATTGTCTATAATTATCTGTTACTCCTATATATGAAATTCAACTATTTGCTACATTGTCTGTTCAATCTAATTCTATTGTTCAATTTCAAGAGCTGTCATATATAAAATATCTTCTAAGGTAATTTAAATCATATTTTTGAGCTTCTTTTTGATTACAAGTTATTTTTATGTAATAGGGACACTGTAATGGTATTGATCTAGAACCTCATATTGTATTTTCTGTAAATATTGAACCATTAATATGTAATTGATTAGCTAATAAACTTTGATTTGTTGCTCAATCAAGTTCATTTATTCAATCATAGCTTATTATAGATTTGTCAGTATAAAAGATTCATACTATATTTGTAACACTTGGATCTATATAAATATTTCAACCGTGTCAATTTCTATCTTTTAGAACTATTATTCAAAGTATATCTTTTGTTTTATCATTGTAAAACATATTGTTTTTTATATAAAGATTAGCTCATTCTATAATAATAGTCTTTTTTCATTCAACTATTAAATCTGTACCATTTCATAATTCAATATTTCACGAAGTTTTATAATAAATGACTTTATTTCAATACACCCTATTATTTCAATATAGACTATTCCAAATATTTCATGTTAAATTATTTATATTACTATTTGTTGTTGGTGAAGCATTTTTTATTATAGTATAAACTTTTCTTTTTAAGTCTTTTTTTAAACTTGACTTTGTTAATTTTCATAATATATGTAAATCATTATTATTTTGGTTAGTTATAATTTCATGTGTTTTTTGAGAAGAAGTATTTCAAAGAACTTTAAGTCATGATTGATATGTATTATCATTTGATAATATTCAAATATAATTACTTTTCCATATAACATCTGAATTATATCTAACTTTTACTGGTCAAAAACCCCCTGGGTCTCACATAGTATATCAAATATGAGTTGATAAATGTGCGTTTTGTAAAGCTTCTAAAGTTGCAGATGATACTTGTATTAATTTTGTTTGAATATTTTGAGAAATTAGACTTAAAGAATTAGATAAACTAGTTATATTTCCTTGATGCCCCTCTGTTACAAAATTCATAGTTCATCATGAAAGAGTTAAATTTAAATCTGGACTAGTTGAATTATTTGTTCAAGAACCAAATTCTACATAAATCTTAGGATTATTAATAGGTTCTGTTGCTCAAATAGAAAAATCTCAAAGAACTATATTTGAATTTTGAATAGCTCATTCAATAAATCAGTAAGTTTTTATCTCTCAAGCAAACATTGTTGAATACATAGACTTAAAATCAAAATCAATATTACTACTACTTCAAATTAATGATGCTCAATTATAAGCTGCTAAGACTGGTATATCTGGATGATTATCATTCACGTCAAAAGTAATTTTTCTTAAAAACACATTTCAAAATGGATCTGCTAATGAATCATCATTTGTTGGTGTATATATCCTAAAACCAAAATTATAAATTCAATTTGATGATAACTGGTCAGGAAAATCTGTAACAATATCATTTAATGGTAATCTATTATTCTTATAATTAAGGTCATTAGGTATATTTAAAAAAACTCAATTTCAAGTTTTAGTATATTGATCTAAAAATAAAGTATTATTAACATCAAAATTAAAATCTATTTTTCTATTTATTCATGAAGCACGAACTATTTTATTTCAATATTTATCTTTTAATTCAATTGCTAAATTTTTTAATGATCAATCTGCTATAAGAGGTATTCAAAAAGGATGAGATACAATTCTTTTAGTAAATGTTGATGGATTAATAGTATTAGCATAAATATTGTAATTAAAAGATTTATCATTTGCAACAACGCTCGAATATACTAATCAAGAACAAGGTGATCAGACAAGACAATTTCATGCATTATCACAAACATTAGAAATCTTATAACTATAAACTCTAGCTCAATTTACATTTATATCATTATCTACATTACTAATATTTGGTGAAAAATGAAAGTATGTATTTAATAAATCATTATTATAAGGAAGATAATTGTTTATTTGAGGTAACCAACTATTAGTTGAACTTGAATCTTCAAAACAATAATTTATATTTTCTATTGGAGATCATCAATTTCTATCTATAGTTGTTTCTATATAATCATAAGAATTATCTGCTAATAAATGCCTTAAACTTGGAGAAGAGATATCACTTGTTAAAGGTTTTTCTGTATCAATTTTTGTAATCATATTTGGATCTTCAAATGTATATGAATTACCAGCATAATCTTCTACTATTAATTTAAATCTATATGCTTTTTCATTAAGTCATGTATAAGAATAAGTTGGTGTAATATAATTTGAATTAATTCAAATCCCACTTGCTACAGTATTCCGTATTCCTGGCCATATTACAAAAGCAGTATTATCTGTTGAAACATCTCTTTTAAGTATATATTGTTTTATTTTAGATCAACCAGTATCTCAAATAAACATATTTACAGTTTGACTAGTAACATTAGTCCATCAACTAAAGGAAACTGTATGAGTAGGATTAGCATTATTATCACTATTTATATTAGTGGAATGCCCATCAGGAGTTTCATTTTCCATATGAATAATATTTGGTAAATTATATGTAATATTATTACCAGCTTCATCCCATATACGTACTCTATATTGATATGCTCTTCTATTTATAAAAGGTTGAGTATAAGTATGTGTTGCAAAAATATTTGCATTTACCCCTGTATTATCTTGACCAGGAATCGTTGTCCGTAATGACCAAGATCAATTATATCATGTATCTGTAATTGTTCTAACTCTTCTTTCAAGTCTTACTATTTCTAATTCACTACCTCATAAATCATTTGCTGAATAAGTGATGTTTTGAGCTGTATTTGTCCGTATATCTGGATAATTTATAGTTCATGTTGGAATATAAGCATCCCAATATTGACAAGTAATAGTTCCTGGGGCTCCTGTAGTTCATCATATTTCTATTGAATCATATATATAATTAGGATGTCAATGACCTGGAATTATAAGTACTTTTCATCAAGCGTAATCTCAATCTTCATCACACCATGTTGGAGTTGGTCAACCTGTTGTATAACCATTTGCTATAGTATGAGTTCAATACCGACTGGAGTATGAATAATTACAACTAAATAGAAAAATAATAAATATAGTTCAAAAATAGATTTGTTTTTTCATAATATATATTATTAAATTTATTCTATAC
>CAMZKR010000041.1 GCA_947311335.1 uncultured bacterium | reverse complement strand
TCTATTTTCATCCATACTATAATTAGAAAAATTAATACTTCAAATATAAAGATATTTATTGTCTATTAAAATTGATTTTGAATGAAGTTTTGGTTTTTTTAAAACACTAACATTTATTCATTTATTTTTTAATAAATCTATTATTTTTTTATCTTTTTTAAAGTATTAATAGAAACTATTAACTTTATATCTATTCATTTTTTTATTTGATCAAATAATATATTTTCTAATCTTTTATCTTTAATATAAGGAAAATACATTTTAATTTCTTTTTTTGCAGATTTTAATAAATATTCTATTTTAAATCTTGAATAATTTGGACTTAAAACTAAATTATCATTATAAAAAATTTTATTTTTCCCTTCAAAATCATTATTAAATATTTTTAATAAAATATTTAATAAATTATTATCATTTATAAATAAGAAAAAATCCCTATTATAAACAAAATTTGAATACGAATAATTTCATGTAGATAAAATAAGTTCATTATCTACAATCATGATTTTCGAATGATTTAAGAAAAAATTTTTTGAATTTGACCAAACTACATTAACTCAAAATTGTTTAAAATAATTAAAAGTTTTTTTATTTAAATTTGGTGCCATATATGGTTTTGCTTCAAGTAAAACTTTTACATCTAATCCTCTAGTTTTTGCTTTTTTTACTGATTCTCTAATTCTTTTTTCTGTAAAGATATAAACTTCTAAATAAACCCTTTTTTTTGCATTTGATATTTTTGAAATAATTAAATCTAATACTTCTTTATTAGGTGTATATTTAAAATCAACATAATTTAATTTATTTATTTTTTCTAACGAAAAAGAATTTATTTTTTTCTGAATAATTTTATTATTTTCTATTTCATAGTTTATATTATTATGAAATTTTATATATTCATCTCAATAAAAAACAGAAATTACAAAAAAGAAAACAAATAAAAATAAAGAAAAAATTAATTTTGATTTCTTTTTTGTAATTTCTCTCATTTTTTTATTAAGGAATAATATAAAGAATATTAATACAAAACACTTTTTATCAAAATAATCAGTTGAATACTCATTTTTTATTATTTACATTTATTTTTTTTTCTTTTGCTAACTTTTCATATAATTCTCTTTCATTTTTTGAAAGTTTTTTTGGGATTTTAATATTTATATTTATATATAAATCTCACTTTGTATCTCTATCAATATGTTTTACACCATCTCAAGATATTTTTATTACATTTCAAAATTGGGTTCAAGCTTTTATTTCAATAATCCTCTTTCATATTATTGGAATTAATACTTCTTTCTTTGTTCATAGAATAGCTTCAATGATTGAAATTTCAATATCATAATAAAGATCTGTTTTTTTTCTTTTTAATCATTTTTCATTTAAATTAACAGAAAACTTAATATACAAATCTCATGAAGCTTTTGTTCAAATTCAATCATTTCATTCTCATGTCATTTTAATTATCATAGAATCATCTATTCAAGCTGGAATATCTATTTCTATTTCTTTTTTTAATCTTTTTCTTTTTTCTCATTTACATTTTTCACATATTTTTCAAAACTCTTCTCAGCTTCACATACATTTATCACAAGTTTTAGTTTGCTGTATTACTCAAAATATACTATTTTGGGTAACTGTTATTTGTCATGTTCAACTACATTTAGAACATGTTTTTTTAGAACTTCATCATTTTCAACTACATTCTTTACATTCTTCTAGTTTAAAAATTTTTAAAATTTCTTTTCCTCAAAAAATACTTGTTTTTAAATCTATATTTAAATTATATTCTAGATCTTCTCATTTATAAACTTTTGATGTTTTTTTTGCTGATCATCAAAATTCTCATCAAAAAAAAGATGAAAATATATCTCCTAAATCCACATCTACATTAAAATCTCATCATGCTCATCAAAAAGGATTTCATCATACTGAACCAAAAGTATCATATTGTTGTCTTTTAGAAGTATCTGATAGTATACTATAAGCTTCATTTATTTCTTTAAATTTACTTTCAGCATTCTTCTCTCATTTATTTCTATCTGGATGATATTTCATAGCAAGGCGTCTATATGCTTTTTTTATATCATCTGTTGATGAACTTTTTCAAACTCAAAGTATACTATAATAATCTTTATTACTCATTAATAACTACTAAATATCTAAAATGCTGAAAGATTATAAAAAACTTTTTAGAAACTTCAAATAAAAATTAAGAAAAGTCCAAAGAATTATTTTTTAATTTAAAAAATTCCTTAAACTTTCTTTAAAACTTTTACCTATTAATCCAATTTGAAGCAAGTGTTGAATTACATGCTCATTTAACATATTTTATTGATTTTTTTGTTATTCATCATCATCATCTTAAATACATCCAAGAAACCATATCTGCCTTAGTTCATACTCAAGTATTACATCATCAAATCATATTTATAGGGCAAGAATTAGTTGAGAATATTCAATTACATCCCATCTTTACCTGATTTTCTTGCCAGAAACTTCAATAATACTCTATACATGTAGAACTTTCTTTTATCATATTACAACTAAATTCTCATCATTTCCCTTCTTTTTTTAAATCTTTAGAATTATCAAGTTCTACTGCTAAATCATAATTTTCTTTAACTTTTTTATCATCTATTGCTTTTGAATATTCATCTATATAATCTTTTTCAAATTCATCATCTCAATCTTCTTCTATATCTTTATAATCTTTTTCTGTAAGATCTTCTTTAATATCACGTTGAATTTCTAATTCTTCATCTATTTCTGTTTTTGAACAAGCTGAGAAAAACAATATAAATATAAATCAAAAT
>CAMZKR010000040.1 GCA_947311335.1 uncultured bacterium | reverse complement strand
TTATAATTAATAATTTTATTATATAATGTTATATTTACTCATGTTTTTAAAATATTCCTATCAATTCTTTTTAAATCCTTTCATATTATATCTAATGCTTTATTAACTGAATTAAATTTATTAATAATTACCAACAATTCTGAAGATTTATTATTTTTTAATAATCTTTGTGCTTCTTTATTTTCAGTTGTCATTAGAGTTAAAAGTCTATTATATTTAGGTATAATTCATTCTATTTTTTCTTTTTTATCTTCTGTAGAATTTTCTGTATCTCATCTTAATATTCTTATTACTTCATAAGAAGGTATACCCTTAACATAAAATTTAAAAGAAATATTTATATCTATTTTTTCTCTTCATTGATTATTTATTATATATTCTTCTAATGATTGATTAGGTTTTCTTCAATCAGTAATTGATACTGAAGAATCAATATAATCTTTTATATTTATAGATTCTATATCCATAATTTGATTTATATATATATTATAATCTTTTGTTTTTTTATTTAGGTTTAATGATTTATTAATAATTTTATCTTTATAAAAAATAATTTTATCATTTTTTATATCTATTTTTCAAACATTTTTTATAAAATGTATAAAATTTAATAAATCTTTCTTTTTTCATGAAAGAGAATAACTCATTGGGATGCTATATATTTCTGTATTTATTAAATCTTTCTTTTTCTTATTGTTATCAGTATATCAATCTTCTAATGTTAATGATGGAGCTCAAATAGAATAAGATGTTAAATCTAAATTAAATGTAAAAATTAAATTTTCTATATAATTTATAAAACCAAAAGTTGTTAATATATTATTATCATCTCAAGAAGGCATATATGTTGGTAACACTTTATTAATTCTTTTTACTTTTTCATTATATGATCAATTTTCAAATTCTTTATTTATTTCTTCTGTTTTTTCTATAATATAATTTTTAAATAATCCTGTTCCCTTATTAACAAAATTCATATCATAAAATTTTTTATCTAACTTATCTATAATAAAATTAGTATAATTATCTTTTATATTTAATGTTTTTATTGTTTTATTAAAAGTTGCAAACTTTATTCATTTTTTTTCTAATTCTTCTTTTTGTATTATTGTATCATACAATAATGTTTTTTTTGCTTCAATTGATTCAAATCAAGGTTTTATTTTAAATATTATAATAGATATAAATGTCATTATAATAATAATATTTAAAATAAATCATTGAAGTATAGCATTTTTTATTCTTTTATTTAATTTCATATATGTAAATTATAATGATAAGTTATCTAAATTATTATATTTTAAAGAAAAATTAACTGTGGTTACTTTAGTATAACGTCAAATTCATGAAAAATCTGACACACTAAAAGTTTGTGGTTTTGATAATAGTGTAAATTTACTGTATTTACTATTTTCAATAAAATCTATAAAACTTAGGGCTAAAGATATTGATGTTCAATATATATCTTTTTTATTTCCGCTTTGTATTTTTTCCCAATCAGATGAATAAAAAGAACATGATATAGTAAAAAGATTATCATTTGTAATAGATATATTTTTGCAAGTTATTCTTGTTTTATCTAAAGGTTCAAATTTATTTTTTAAATTATCAAATTCTTCAAGAATTTTTATTGGATCAAATTTATCCTTTGACTTATTAGATAAAAATAAAATACTTTTTGAATTAATAAAATTATTCATTGTATATGCATTTCATATTATATCTAATATTTGTTGAGAATATAATTTTTCTGTTTTTATAAGTTTGTTTTGTTGATCTTTTAAATAAGCTGTTACAGGGTAACATTCATCTATTCATTCAGAAGTTTCTCATAAAATAAAAAAACATATTGGATTTAAAAAACTATATTCTTTTAATTCTTCTTTTTTTTGAATATAACTATAAAAGAAATATATAAATATTAATAAAAATAAAATTATATTAATAAACCTAAATAATGAATTTCATATTTTTATATAAAAGTACACATCTCTGGCTTGCTCTATTTCAATATCTTTTATCTCTTTTCATAATCATTTATCTGATGAAAAATCATCAAAAATATTTTCTGAATTAAAATCATTTTTTGCTTCTTTGGTTATTTTCTTTTCCATAATTAAATTCTAAATATTTAATACAAATATATTATCATATTAAAAAATATAAATCAATTATTATTACTTTACAATATTATAAATTTATAATTTAATCATTTTTTAATACTTTTAATAAATCATTTGATTTTCAACTTTTTATAATAATATTTTTAGGAAAAGCGCTTAAAAAAATATTTCACCATATAGTTGTTTTAACTCTATTGTCTAAAAATATAACTATTCATTTATCTTTTTTTGTTCTTATTAATCTTCAAAATCATTGTTTTAATTTTATTATAGATTTAGGTATAGAATATTCTTTAAAAGAATCTTTAAATAATTTACTTCTAGCTATAAAAATTGGATCTGAAGGAACCATAAATGGTATTTTATGAATAATTAAATATTTTAAATCATCTCAAGGAATATCTATTCATTCCCAAAAAGTATCTGTTCAGATAAGTATAGAGTTTTCTGGATTTTTTTTAAAAAAATTAATTTGTTTATGTTTGCTTCATCAAATTGATTGAGCTAATAAAAAAATATTCTTTTGCTTTAAAATAAAATTTAATTTAGTATAACATTCTCTTATACTAAAGAATGCTGTAAACAAAACTAGTGTTTTTCATTTTACAATTTTAAAAAAATCTCATAAAAAATTTATAATATTATTTAAATTAGTTTTTATATTTCATATATCATTTGGAATATAAAGTAAAGCTTGATTTTTATAGTCAAAATCCGTTTCTAATTCAAAAAAACTAAAATCTTCTAAAGATATTATTTGTTTTATATAATCAAAATTGTTTCATATTTTTAATGTAGCACTAGTTAAAATTACAGTATCTAATTTATTCCAAAGATTTTTTCTAAGAAAATCTCAAGGATTTAAAAGAGTGTATTCTAAATAAATTTTATCATCATATAATGAAGTCATTTTAATGTAATTATCTTTTTTATTAGATAAAACTATGTCCATTATAGACATAATGTCTTCTATAAATTTTATTTCTTTAGATAAATACATATATAT
>CAMZKR010000039.1 GCA_947311335.1 uncultured bacterium | reverse complement strand
TTATAAAACTATGTCAATAAATATTAATATTTTAAAGATAAAGCATCATCTAAATCTATTAAACCTTTTTTTGATTTATTAAAAGCATCTATATAAAAAGGAATAAATCAAATAGAATCTAATTCTTTCTTAATATTAATATCTGATTCATTTAATAGTAACATTTCATAAAATTTATCATTGTTTTCTAATATCTCAGACACTACTACCGATCAAGAATATCAATTTATACAAGATTTACATCATAATGTATTTGATATATAAGCTTTATTTTCTCACTGATTTGCATATTTTTGAAATTTTAATGGTAAATTATATTTTTCTATAGTAGTTTCTTTTCTACATTTTGAACATAATTTTTTAACTAATTTTTGAGATATAATATATTTTAAACCTCATGCTAATAAATAAGATTCTATTCCAAGTTGTCTTAATCTTGTTATTACTGAAATTGCATTATTTGAATGTATACTTCACATAACTATATGACCAGTATTAGCTGCTTCTAAACAAATATAAGCTTCTTGTTTTCTTCTAATTTCTCAAATCATTATAACATCAGGGTCTTGTCTTAAAATTCAAATAAGTCATTCTGAAAATGTAAATATATCTTCTTCATCTAATCATTTACCATTTTTAATTTCAGTTTGTGTATAACCATCTATTTGATATTCTACAGGATCTTCTAAAGTAAATATTGCTGTTTTTTTTATATCAAAAGTATTCAATAAAGAATATAATGTCGTGGTTTTTCAAGATCAAGTTCATCAACAAAGTAATACTAATCAATCCTTAAGTTTTACAGCTTCTCTTATTTTTTTTTCATTTTCTTCTGAATATCATAAATTTTCTATTTTTAAATAATTATTATCAGCTAAAAGTATCCTCATCACTATATTTTCTCAATGAAGCGATGGTAGAGTAGATACTCTAACATTAACTCTAACTTGTTCCTTTCATTTTTCAATAAATATAAGCATTTTTCAATCTTGAGTAGTATTATTTTTATTCATATCCATTCAAGAACTTATTTTTATTGCATTAGCAAACTTATTAAAAAGAGCTCTTGGTAAACTATATAAACTAATAAGATCTCCTCATATTCTAAATCTAATATAAACTTCGCTTTCAGAAGGTGTTACATGTATATCAGATACATTATGTTTAACTCAAAATGTAATAACTTCCCTAATAAAATCATTAGGATTAGAATATCATATAGTTTTTATTTCCATTTAAAGTACTTTAATGTAATTAATTATACATAATAATATCATATTAAATATTTTTTATCAAAAAAATGAATAAAATAAAGATTTATTCTATTTTTATATACCTTTACAGAATTTTTATCTTATGATAAAATTGATATTAATAAACTTACTGCAATTTAGGATGAACGTATACAAATATTTGCATAAAATCTTTTTATATAGTAAAATAGGATAAATAAAATCTAATTTAAAAAATGGTAATAATAAGAAAAGAAATAGGAAAAAATAAAAAGAAAAATGAAACTAAAAGATTAAAAGAATTAATACTTAAAAAAGAGGAGAAAAAAGAATATTTCTCAGAGAAATTTAGTGCAATAGAATTAAAAGTAAAAGAATCTTTAAAAAAACAAAATACAGATTATGCACTTAATGATTTAACAATCTGAGCTATTTTTTTACTTTGTTCTGATATTCATTATGAATGCTATGAAAAAAAAGTACTTGTCAGATTTAGAATAGATGGAATACTTGTAGATATATTTATTTTAACAAAAAATGAATATAAAAAAATTACTGAAAGGTTAAAATATTCTTCTAATTTAAAATTAAATATAGTAAATAAACCTCAAGATTGAAAATATAATATGAAAATAGAATGAAAATGAAAAATTGATATAAGAGTTTCTACTCTTCCATCAAAATATTGAGAAAATATAGTTTGTAGAATATTAAATACAAAAGATTGAATGATAAACTTTGATGACTTATGATTTTTTTGGACTTCAAAAAGAATGATTGAAAAAACACTTTTAAAAAGAAATTGAATGATATTAGTTACTTGACCTACTTGATCTGGTAAATCTACAACCTTATATACAATGTTAAAAAAAATAAATTCAAGAGAAAAAAAGATTATAACTTTAGAAGATCCTATAGAATACGAAATGCCATGAATAACACAATCAGAAATAAATGAAAAAGAATGATTGACTTTTAATTCATGATTAAAAGCAATATTAAGACAAGATCCTGATATTATAATGATTTGAGAAATTAGGGATTATGAAACATTAAATACAGCAACTTGAGCATCCTTAACTGGACATTTAGTTTTATCAACCTTACATACAAAAAGTGCAGCAGATACACTTGATCGTATAATCAATATGGGATTAAAACCTTATATTCTTGCTTCTGCTCTTGATACAATAATAGCTCAAAGATTAGTTAGAAAAATTTGTAATAAATGTAAAAAAGAAAAAAAGAAAACTAGACAAGAAATAGTGATTATTGAAAGTATGATGAAAGAAATATGAATGCAATCCATCCCTGTTAAAAATATGAAATTATATAAATGAGAATGATGTGATGAATGTAACCATAGTTGATATAAATGAAGAATATGAATATATGAAATAATAAATTTAAACGAAAATATAAGAAATATTATAAGATGAGGATGAGGTGTATCAGAAGTATTTGAAGAAGCTAGAAATTGATGATTAATAACAATAAAAGAAGATGGTATTTTAAAAGCAATTAAAGGATATACAACTATAGAAGAAATTCTTAGAGTTATTTAGATTTTTTTGAACTTAATAATAATTCTTGATATTCTTTTAATTCTCACCATTTCTTATTAAATGCAAGTCTAGATTGATCTGGCCAAGTTTTAAAGTATAAAGCTTTTTCTTTTTTTCATGATTCTTCTAATATTTCCAAAAGGCCTTTAATACTAATTTCAGATAATTCTTTAAATTTAAAAATATTATTTTTATTTAAAATCTTTTCCATTTTTCATGATAATCATTGAATGATTCTTAAATTATCTCTAATAAAAACTTTTTTTTCTTTATTTTTTTTAATACTTTTATTTTTCTCTTTAGCTAAATTATTAGTATATAATTGCCTTTTACTAAAAATTAACCAAGATAAAAGAAATCATAAAGAGAATGTAACTATTAATATAATTAATATTTCTATAGTAGCATCTACTCAATTCGAATATTTATTTATATCTAAAAACATAATTAAAAAATATTTAAGCAATAAATTTCATTAATTTTCTTTATTGTCATATTATACACATATCAAGTTGGTAGTTTTATTCACCAAGGATCAAGAACATCCTTATGATATTTTATTTGAAACTTTTTTACTGCTTCAAAATCTTTTTTTTCATATATTCAATTTATTTTTAATTTCTCTCATTCAGAATTATTTAAAAATTTTTCTAATAACATTACTTCCGATTTT
>CAMZKR010000038.1 GCA_947311335.1 uncultured bacterium | reverse complement strand
TTTTTTAAATATTTTATAGTTAATTAATACAAATATTGTTAAATAAATTATAAAAATAAATAATAATAATATTAATGAATTTATTCTATTCATTCAAATAAAAAAAGGAATAATAAAATAATTTATAATTATTCATATAATTGTAAAGATCATTAAATTACTAGTTATTAAGTTTTTGTTTAATTTTATTTTAAAGTTTTTTTGTGCTAATTCTGATAGAACCCAAATAAAAACCCATCAAATTCAAGTTGCTAGAGCTGCTCCATTTATTCAGATTATTTTTATAAAAATTAAATTTAATATAAAGTTTACAGCTATTGCAAAAGATATTATTTTTACCCTATAATAAACTTTTCAAATAGAAGCTAAAATATTGAAGTTTATTTGTAATAAAAAATTGAATATTAAAAAAAGTATAGAATATTTTAATATTATTCAAGAAGTTAAATAGTTTTTTCAAAAAAGAATAAAAACTATTTGATTTGATAAAATAAAGAAAAATATACTTGAGAAGATTCATATTAAAATAAAACTTTTATATAATAATCATTTTAATTTCAATATATCATATACTTTATTTTTTGCATATAATTCAGAAAATAATGGTAATAATAATTGAAATATAGGAGTTATTATTAAAAAAGGAATTCAAATAATACTAAGATAAACGGTATAATATCAAGCGTTAGCACTTCAAAGTAAATATATAATCATTTGCATATCTATTTGACTAAGTATAGTTCAAGCTTGAGCTCACAAAAAAACTAAGATTGCATATTTAAAAGTTTTTTTAAATAATTTATTATTCCATAAAATGTTTTCTTTTTTTAAATATTTTAAATAATATTTTTTGTAAAATATAAAAATTCAAAAAAGTAATCATAAATATAATCCTATTATCCATGACCAACTATATATTATTAAGTCTCATACATTTAAAAATGAAATTATTAAAATGAATAATAAAGAAAAAGAAAGTCTAATTAAATCTATAATTTTAGCCCAGAATGTATCTTGTATTGATAATAAAAAAGTAGAAATTAATTGAAAAATATTTATTCCAATAAAGAAAAATGAAAATATTTTCAGGCTATTTGATGCAATTTCAGATTTAAAATAATTTAATGCAATTATTTCAGCTCAAAAATAAAATATAGAAGCAATAATAAGACTTGTTATAATTTGAGCTAAAAAAGCAAAACCAATTATAGATTTTATTTTATCATATCTTTTTTTTGATACATAAGAAGGAATAAAATGTTTTAAACTTTCTGTTAATCAAAAATCATTAAAAGCACCTATTATAGTTACTAAACTTATTATTCAATAAATTATTCATAATTCTTCAGGATTTAATTTTGACGATAGTATTATTTTTATTATATATCAAATAGGTGCAATAATAAATGAAATCAGATATAACCAGAATCATTTTTTTAATAATTTTTCAGATAATGTTTTATAATTTTTTATCATTATGTTTTATTTTATGGCCTCAGCTATTATTTTTGCAACATTTTTATCTAAAGGACTTGGAATTATATTATCTTCAGTTGGATTTTTAACATAATCAGCAAGAAATTTAGCTGCACTTAATTTCATTTTATCGGTAATTTTTGGAACTCTATTTTTTAAAGCTCAAGCAAAGATTCAAGGAAAAACAAGTACATTATTTAATTGATTTGGAAAATCAGATCTTCAAGTTGCAATAATTCTTGCTCAAGCTTTTTTTGCCTCATTTGGCATAATTTCTGGAGTAGGGTTAGCCATAGCAAAAATAATAGGATCAGTACTCATAGATTTAACCATTTCTTTTGTTAATACTCAGGGAGCTGAAACTCATATAAATAAATCTCTTCAAACAACTGAATCTTTTAATCATCATTTAATACATTTTTGACTTTCAGGATCTAATATACAAGCAGTATTTGTAAAATTAGATACTATTTCTTTAGATGTATTTAATCAGTCTCTTCATTTATATATAGTTCAAATTCTATCAACCATTATAATATCTTCAATTCAATAAAGCTTTAGTAATTTTGCGATAGCAACTCAAGCTGCTCAGACTCAATTTATTATAACTTTTAAATTTTCTTTTTTCTTTCAAATTATTTTTAGAGAATTAATAATTCATGCTAATGCAACAATTGCAGTTCAATGTTGATCATCATGAAATACTGGAATATTTAATTCTTTTTTTAATCTATCTTCTATTTCAAAACATCTAGGGGCACTTATATCTTCTAAATTTATTCATCAAAAAGTTGGAGCGATATTTTTTATTGTTTTAATTATCTCTTCTGTATTTTGGGTATCAAGTACTATTGGAAAAGCATTGATTCAGGCAAATTCTTTAAATAAAATACATTTTCATTCCATTACAGGTAATCAAGCTTCAGGTCATATATTTCCAAGTCATAAAACAGCACTTCAATCACTTATAACAGCAACTGTATTTTTTTTAATTGTATAATCATAAACTTTTAATTTATCTTTTGCTATTTCTTTGCATGGAGCTGCAACTCAAGGAGTATAAGCTAGAGATAAATCATCTTTTGTTTCTAATTTATATTTACTTGTTGTATTTATTTTTCAAGCCAATTTTTTATGTAATTTAAGACTTTCAGTAAAATAATCCATTTTTAATTAATTACGAGTATTATTATAGACGAGTTTATAAAGTTTAAAAAAATTGTAAAGTGTAAAACTAGTTTTTTCTTTACAAACTATATAAAAGAAATATTCTACTATTTATGTATTAATTTTTAATTAAAAAAAATGTTTTTTCAAAATTTAAACAAAAAAAGAGAATATAATATAATACGATATTTATTAAAAGTTTTAATTACTGTAATTTTTTCTTTTTTTATTATCTTAAAATATTATTCTTTTAAATATCATATAGAATTATTTGATAATAGTTTAAAATATTTTATTGTAATATGATTTATTTATCTTGTTTATAGATTATATAATATATTTTTATGAAGGAAAAAAATAATATTTACTCCATTTAAAATTTTATTATTTTTTTTATTACATTTACTTATTTTA
>CAMZKR010000037.1 GCA_947311335.1 uncultured bacterium | reverse complement strand
TTATATTATGAAAAAGATTTATAAATATTTTATTTTTTTAATTGGATATTTTATATTATTTAGCTCTAAAACATTTGGGGCAATAGTTGACAATAGTGTAAAATGACAAACAGATGATTTTTTTGATAATGTTATGTGAATTTTTTCAAAAGAGTATGGTCTTAGAGTTTTATTTGCAATTTTAACTATACTTTGAACATATATTATAGCTAGAGTTGTAAAGGATAAATTGTTTGCATATATAGAAGACCGTATATGATGAGATGTTACTTGAAAAGATGAAATTATAGGGGTGATTAATAGAACAGTAAATATAATAATACTTGTTACATGATTTTCATTAACTTTATGAGTATTGTGAGTTGATTTATCAATATTTATATGATGAATTTGATTTGGTATTGGTTTTACATTAAGAGTTTTTTTAACAAATTTTATTTCTTGAGTTTTAATGGTAACTCAATGAATTTACCATCCCTGAGATTATATAGGAGTTGCTTGAAGAACCTGAACTATATTTAGAATATACTCTTTGTTTACAGCTATAAGACAACTTGATTGAGTAATGTATTATGTTCCTAATGTAAAATTCATTGAAGATAATGTTGCAAATTATCATACAAATGAAAAAAGAAGATTAAGTATAAAAATTTATATTGATTATTTATCAGATACAGTAAAAACAAAAGCTATACTTAATAAAGTTTTAGCTAGTTTTCCAAATATACTTCAAGCGCCAGCTCCTGTCATAGTTATTGAAAAATTATGAGAATGGGGTATTCTTATGGATATAAGATTTTGGATATTATCTAAAGATGATTTTATTTGACTTAAATCTAATGTAATAGAAACCATTAATATGGCATTTACTCAAGCATGAATTAAAATTGCTAAACCAAAAGTCTTTATAGATTGAGATAAAGGAAAAAACATTAAAGATAAAGATATTTTTAATGGATAACAAAATAGAATTTTTATAGAAAAAACAATTTGATTTTTATAGAAAAAACATTACTATTTTTATAGTGATGTTTTTTATATTTTAAGCTAATTGTTACATATGTTGAGTTTTAACAAAATCGTTAATAAGATGTATAAAAAATGATGAAAAATATTATTTAAAGATGATATTTTTGAGATAATTGATCCAGAAAAGAAAGATAAATTCAAGTCTTATTTAAATAAAACAATATATCTTTTAAAAGCAAATAAAATTATTATTACAATAAAACCATGAGTATATATAATCCCTACAAATGAAGATTTAAATTTAAATATTATTGATTTATTAGATAAATATTATTTAAAATTATTAAAAAGATATATTACATTTTATGTATGAAACAATTTTTATATATCTTGAAAGAAAGCACTTGAAATTCATATGAAAGATTATAATGTACCAGAAAAAATCTTTATAGTTAATAGAAATATAAATAAAAGAATAAAAGTTTGAAATTATGAAATAATATTTAAGACTATATTTGGAAAATTAAATTGAAGGAAAATAAATTTATATTCAAGATTTTCAAAATATATTAATAAAAAAAATATTGAATGAATATATTTTAATATCTCATCTTTAGAGTTATCATTACTTGAATCAGCTTTAATTGTAGATAACTATGAGGGAATTGATTTTTCTTTGTTGAATAAAGCATTAAAAAAATATTCAAAAATTCTTAATAAAAAAACATTTTATAGTTTATGAGAATTAAAGTTTATTATGTCTTTTAATAGATTAAAAGAAGTATCTAAAAATATTGATAAAGATTTATATTTTATATTTTTAGATATTATAAAAGTAAATGGAGGATTATTTATTTGAGAATGATTAAGGTGATTTTAATAAATAATATTTTTAAACTATTTTTTTTCTTCTAATAAATAATATAAGTGATGTAAATAGTATAGCTATTATTAATAAAAATATTTCTTCAGGTCAAGTTTTTATTTTAATCATATCAGATAATTTTCATTCAACTTCTTTTAAACAATTATCTTTTCATACAGCTTTAATACTAAAGTAATCATATTTTATTTTATCTCATATTATGTTAATAGAATATCTAGGTTCAATAACATTATCAATAAGTTCAAATTTAATTCAAGAAGTTCTTTTATAAATATTATAGCTTCAAGCTCATTTTATTTTATTCCAAGTTAAGATGGATTTTGTTTTTAATTTAGTTAATTTTAGTCATCTTATAGCTAAATTAAGTTCTTGACTTATACAGGTTTTATTTTTTTCACAAACATCTCAAATATCATTTTTATTTGCATCTATTTGATTTTTATTTTTTATATTTATACAATTATCACAAGCATCTCATATAGAGTCTCAATCCGTGTCTTTCTGGTCTTTATTAATTTCATATATACAATTATCATTTGAGTCTAATATTCAATCATTATCACTATCTTTTATATCTATTGCTACAGATAAATCTGGTTCTTTTTCTATTACATTTATTTTTTCAACTTTAGTTTTTTTTGTTTCATGTCATAAGTCATCTTTTAGTAATAAATCAATATAATATGTTCATAATTCTTTTGGTGCATATATTTTTCAAGAATAAACTCAAGAAGTCTTTTCTTCTAAATTTGTAATAATATCATTCAATATTACTTTTACCTTAGATAGTCAATTATTAGAAAATATTTTTACATTTATCTCACTTTCAGGGTATAATTTTCAATTAGGGTCTATTTGTATAGATTTTAAACTAGGAATAGATGATTTTACCATTATTTTTACTTCGTCAGATTCTCAAACCCTTTTTCCATCTGAATCAAGTACATATGTTATAATAGAATTTTCTCATTCCTTTAATTCTCATATATTTTTATCAAATATTCATTCAGAATTAGTTGTAGTTTTGATTTTTCTTTCAGAGTTAACAAGAATTTCAACTTGATGGTTTTTATTTGTTGTTCAAGATACTTTTACTGTACTTTGTCATATAGTTAAACCATTTTCAGGAGATATTATATTTACTTCTATATTAGATTGATGTTCTTTTTCAAATATTTCAACTTCAGCCACTCAAAAGATATTTTCATCATTTAAGTCATAAATATGTAAATCTTGTTTTCATGGATTTTTAAATTTAATAGCATTTTCAAATTTTACTTTTCATTCATCAACAATCTCAAATTTATAGCTATTGTCAGATAATACATTTGGAAATTCTGCCTCAGCATCACTTCCAGAAAAAACAAGAATAGATCAATTATAATCCTTTACAGTTTCTCAATTTTTATCTACAGCTTTTATAGTAATATCTAAAGCTTCCCAAACTTGAGCTCTTTCTGGACTTAATGTAACTTCAAAATGATCTATATCTAAAGCATAAGTAGATATAAAAGAAAAACCAAACATTATTATGATAAATATTAAAAAATTTTTTATAATTTTCATATTTTTAAGTATTAGTTATATAACATATAACTGTATAATATCAATATTTGGACTTATTTTCAATTTATTTAATAAATATAACTTTACAAAAACTAAATATTATTTTTTATAAAATAAATTTATTAAAATTATACTTTAAATCATTTATTGAAGTTATAAAGACTTGATTATCATTTATATTTTTTATTAATATATTTCTATGCAATCCATCA
>CAMZKR010000036.1 GCA_947311335.1 uncultured bacterium | reverse complement strand
AATTTAATCAAATCAACTTTACAAAATAATTTATCAGATATGAAAAGTTATTTATCATATAAATATGGAGTATCCCAACTTGTAGAAGAAACATCAGAATATAAGTATGAAATATTAAAGAGAAAATATTTAAATATAGGGGATAAAGAAATAGAAAAGAAAATAAAGGTTAATTACTATCTTTCTATATTATATTTTATATTTTCATTTTTATTTTTAAGGTGAATTATTACTATGTTTATAGTATCATATTATAAAAGAGCTTTGAGTAAAAAGAATGTTTGATTATTAAGTAAATTGTGAATATGAAAGTAATTATATTTTGAGATATATATTGAAGAGTTTGAAGAAAAGCTTTTAAAAAAGAATTATCTAATTTATCTAATTTATATAATCCAGATTTTATTATAGCAAATGTTGATAATATTACATCATGAAGATGAGCAATAGAAAAACTTATGCTTAAATTTGAAAAATTATGAGTAGATGTATTAACTTGATGAGATCATATATTTGATCATGAAAATCATATTTTAGATTATTTAGGGCGTGATAATTCTATTTTACTTAGACCAGCAAATTTTTATGAAACTAATTATTATAAAATACCAGGAGTATGATATAAAATTTTTTCAAAGAAAGGGAAAAATCTACTTGTTATCCATTTACTTTGAGAAGCTTTTATGAAATATAATGTATATAACCCATTTTTAAAAGCAGAAGAAATAATATCTTCTATTAATCCAAATGATTATGATTGAATAATAGTAGATTTTCATAAAGAAACAACAGCTGAAGGATATGGCTTATGAGCTTTTTTAGATTGAAAAGTTAGTTTTATTGCTTGAACTCATACTCATATACAGACAAATGATGATATTATTTTAAAATGATGAACTTGATTTATTTCTGACATTTGAATGGTATGATCACTAGATTCTATTATTGGAGCTGATTATTTAAGTGTAAAAAAGAGATTTATAACATGAATAAATAAATGAAAAATAGAACAAAAATTGAGTAATAATTATATTTTAAGTGCAGTGTATCTAGAAATAGAGAATAAAAAATGTATAAAAATAGAGAAAATTAGAATAAATGGTAATTTTTAATTTAAGATATGAAAAAAAGATTGTTAATATTAATTTTATTTGTTATTTTTATTATAAGTTTAGTAACATTTTATTTATTGTTACATTATTTTGATCCATATCAAAATATAGTTATGTGAATATCTTTTATAATTATAATATTTTTACTTTTATCTACTAGTTTTTTTACTATAATATTATATTTTATAAAAAAAGTTTATTATAGATGAGAAGTATTTTTATCTCATGTAATTATAAGTTTTAGACAGTCTTTTCTTTTATCTATATATATATTATGACTTGTATATTTTTATAATTTATGAACACCAGTTTATTTAACATGATTTTTATTAATGATAACAATTTTATTTTTAGAATTATTATTAAAAAATTTGAAAGATTAAATCAATTAAATATTTTTAATTTTATAATAATATTTAATTACTAATTATTAATTAACTTAAATAAAAATGCCTTTTAAAAAAATTACAATTCCAATTATATTTTTATTTTTGATAATTTCTATATTAGATGTTTTTGCATTAACAAAAAAAGAAAAATCAAGAATTCTAGATAATTTTAAAGAATTACAATATGAAATGATTTTTGAAAATGATGATTTATTACTAGATGTTGATGATAGAAATATAGTAAATACTTCAAAAAAAATAGAAATTTTTTGAAATATATCAAGTAAAGTTGAAAATCAAAGAGAAAAATTAGAAAAGAAAAGTAGAAATATTGTATCAAGAGTTTTTTCTTTAGAAGAGGCAATAAAAAAGCTTAATAGTGATGTAAAAGGTGTTTTAATAGAAGTAAATAAAATAAATAGAAATGTTGTTAAAACAAAAAAAGAGATTGATGTGAAAAAAGAAAATATATCAAAATTAAAAATAAAAACTTTAAAAAATAAAGAGGTATTAATCAATTATATTATATATCTTTATAAGAAATGAGATTATGTATATAATAATTGAAATTTTGATAATTTAAAAGCAATACTTCTTTCATGACAATCTATATGAGATATTATAGATGATATGTATTTTAAAAGAGTTTTAGAAGTAGTTTGAAAACAGTTGATTGATAAATATAGAAGAAATATATATAAACTTTATATTCAGACAACTTCTTTGAAAGAAGAAGAGTTGAAATTAAAAAAATTAAGAAAACATTTAATGATAAAAAAGAAAATATTATCTGATAAAAAAATATTTAAAACTAGATTATTAACAATAACAAAATGAAAAGAAAACTTATACCAAAAATATATAAATGATAAACTTAAATTAGAAAAGAGAATAAAATTAATTGAATTGAGAGAAAGAGTTAAATTTGATAATGCAAAAGAAAATTTATTAAAAGAATATTGATGTAATTTTATTGATTTATCAAAGAATACTATTGAATCAAGAATGTTATGATGAAAGTGTTTAGATGTAAATAGAATTATATATGCAGAATCTAAACTTAAATCATTTAATAAATCTGTTGGTAATATATTCTCTTGGCCAGTTAAAAACATTGAATGAATAAGTGCGTTTTTTCATGACGTAGAATATCAGAAAGATTTTTGAAGTCAACATGATGCTATAGATATTATAGTATGACAATGAACAGAAGTACTTGCTCCAGCTGATTGATATGTTGTATATATAGAAGAACCTACAGAAGATAATTATTCATATGTTGCAATTAAACATTCAGATTGATATATCACACTTTATGGGCATCTAAGCGAAATATTAATAAAAAAATATGATTTTATAAAAAAATGAGAAGTATTTGCTAAAAGTTGATGAGAATATTGAACTAAATGAGCATGATTATTAACTACTTGACCCCATTTACATTTTTCAGTTTTCAGGGATAAGAAATATATAGACCCTTTTGAGCATTTAAATATATCTATATTTGAGTTAAGTAATTTGCCTGATAAATATAGATATAAATATTTATCAGATTTTAAATTATCAAGTGATACAGTTATAAAGGAAAAGGAATTAGAAAATGAATATTTAGAATTAGTTGAACAACAGAAGTAGAAAGGCAAAAATATCTTTTAAATAGATATGCAACAAAAGATTTTAAAGATTGGAATATGTGGGTTGAAGAAGCTATTGATTGAGGCATTGATCCAACTTTTCTTATTTGTGTATGATTAGCAGAAACTTGACTCGGGAAGAACTTAAAAACACCATATAATATATGAAATATATGAAATACAGATTCATGATGAACTTATACATTTAAAGATGCTAGAAAATGAATATATTGGATGGTTAGAACTTTAAATAATAAAATACTTTGAAAATATAATGAAATAAAAAATTTAAGTAGATATTGAAATAAAAAAGGGCAAATATATGCGTCAAGTACTT
>CAMZKR010000035.1 GCA_947311335.1 uncultured bacterium | reverse complement strand
TTTAGAGAAATTCATAGATCTTTAAATAAACTAGGTATATCTATATCTTTAATTACTGTTATTGATTATATAAATAGTTCTATTAATTCTAAATTAATTAAAAGAATTTGTTATTATGATTTAAAGAAAGAAAAAGAGATTACTTGAAAATTTAAATATTTTTTCACAGACTTATGAATAAGGAATTCTATATATTCTGAAATTTTAAATAAATATTTATTAATAGAAAATCTAGTTTTTATAGAATTATTAAAAAGATGATACAAAATAAATGCTTGAATAAATTGAAGATTTAAGTTTAATTTTATTGCAAAAAATAAAACAAAACAAATATATATAAAAATATGTGATTACCGAGAAATAGGAGAAATAAAAAAAGATTGTAGAAAATTAGAAAAAATAAATGATAGTACTAAAAAAATTGTGATTCATTATAATAATAACTTAAATACAAATAATTTATTATACAAAAATACAAATATAGTTTATATTTGAAATATTAATTCTCAAATATAAAAAAAGACCGAAATTTATACTATTTTCATTTAGTTTAAATTCGGTCTATAAAATTAATAAATCAATTAATTATTTTTTCCTAAGATTCAGAAGTATTGTTATTAAATAAATCTCAATCACTTAACTTTCTTCAGCTATTGTCTCAATCTTTTCTTAATACTATTTCTCAATCTTTTTTCATTAATGAATTTTGTATTTTTTCTATTACTGCTTTTTGCTTTTCTTCTTTTCTTATTCACATTTGATATAATAAATCTTTAAAATTATTTAAAGTTATTTTTCATATATATGATTTACTTAACAATTTATTTGCTATATCTTTGTAATCTGATTCTTCAGTAAAAGTTTGTTGATCTTTATTAATTTCAATATTCATATCTAAAAATTCATAAGTTTTAATACCATCTTTCTTTACTCCTTCTTTAACTTGTAATATTGGTTGATCTTTATCTTTTTCATCTGGATTTGTTTTTCCTTTTCATAAATAATCTTCTACTTGATTTCTTGTAATATTCTTAGCTCCTCATAAAGCAGTATAAGTTGTATTGCTTTTTGCTATCTTATCTAATTCACTCAATAATCTTTTTATTTCAGTTCAAGAAGTTGCTTTTTCTAATTCATTAATTATTTCTTTTGATTTTGTAGAATCTGTTGCATCTTTGTATAATTCTCTAAATGTATTTGCTAGAGCTCTTCTACTCTGAATATTTTTAGCTAAATCATCTGCTGTTCAATTTGCATATATTCTTTCTTTTAAGTCATAAGCTGCTTTAGGTCATTTACCGTTAATAGCATTAGACTCTGTTAATAAATCAAGATATTTTTTTCATTGTTCTCAACCAAATAAACCTGGAAGAAATGAACTAGCTAGTTTATTTCATTTATCTTGATTAATATTTGAAATCTGAGAAGTAATAGTTTTTCCAGCTTGAAACATTGATCATGCACTTTGCATTCCTCATTTTGTTGGTATAACTGGTGCATACATAGGTGATCTCATAACAAGTCATCAGACTTGTTTTCCAAAATCTTCTATAGGTTTAATAATATTTCAAGTTGTTGTAGAACTTTTTAATGCAGCCATTACAGATACCCAAAGTACAACTACACCAAACATTTCTATAATAAATCTTCATAAAGCTCATTTTCATACATATATTCATTCATTTATATCATCTCATATTTTTCATTCTAAACAAAATTTAAATACTCATCAAGAAATCAAACAGTTATCATTTCCTTCTGTATTTAAAAGTTTATTATCACTATTTCAAGCTATAACAAATATAAAAATAAGTCAAAAAGCTAAAGCTCATGAAACATAAACTGGTACTAATGCTAAACTTATAAAATCTTTAATAGAAAATTTTGTATCTCATCAAACTCCATCAGATGATTTTCAAAAGAAATATAATAATCAAAACATAGGTGAAAACATAGTATAAAGCCAAAGCATTACTCCTCTAACAAATAATGCTAAAAATAATGCTATCATTAATACTGTATAAATAACAATAAATGCAAGATCAAATATAGATTTTTGAAATAAACTAGTAATTGTTTTTATAGCTTCTACTGTAAATTCTGATCTAAGGGTATCCAATCTATCCAACCTCATAATCTCATATGTAAATATACTCATTAAACCAAAAACACTAGTATTATTAGTGCTATTATCTCATTCTCATGCTGTTCATTTTAATATTTCTCTTATAGGTTTTGGATTACATGACATCATAAATCATCAAGGAACTCTTTCTTCATTAGTATTTGTATTTTTTCAATGACATATATCATTTTCAAATTCAGATTCATCTCACAGCTTCAATATATGTGTAGTATGTATTTTGTGATTAAGATCTATTTTTCACCATAATTCTGATTCAACTCAATTATTAAATATTTCATAAGGTAAAGTTATAACAGATATAGTCATTATAGATGATATACTTAATACAAATTGTACAAAAAACCAAGATAATGGAACAATTAATACTCAAATAATAAATCTAGGTAAAGCTTGTTTTAATTCCCATTTATCTCATTTATTTATTATGTTCATAAATGCAATTACTATCAAAATAATTGCAAATGCTGTATATACTATATTTGATACTAAAATCCAAATTTGTTTAAAATGTCAATCTAATCAAAATAACTTTCAATTATACCATTCTGGACTTAAAAACCAAGACACAAAAGCTGTAACTACTCATAAAGTAGATCATACTAAACCTAAAAATAAATTAACTATGTCTATAGCTGTTGATAATGCTTTTATTTCATCATTATTACCTGCAAAGGCAAAATCTGATGATAAAATAAATATTATAGAAAATATTCAAGTATATAAAAATAATTTTTTATTATTTTTCAAAAAGTATTTCATTTTTATAAGATGCATAATTTTATTTTTGTTTTTATAAACTGTAGTTTTTTAAATATTAACATATTTTCTTTTTGTAAGCAAAAAAGCTAAAATAAAAAACTAGACTTTTATCTTTTGTCTAGTTTTATTTTTTTAATATAGAGGAACTGATACCTAGAGTAACTAAAATATATACTAGATACCGGCACTATAAATTATCCTAACTTATCTTTTAATATTTTTCAAAATATTTTTGGATTTCATTGTCATTTTGAAACTTTCATACATTGTCATATAAAAAAACCAAATATTCTTTCATTTCCTCATTTATAATCATCTACTTGTTTACTATTATTTTTAATAACTTCTTCTACAATAGTTTCAAGAGTTCATAAATCATTTTTTTGTCTTAAATTATTTTCTTCTATTATTATATCTGTTTTTCCTCAATTATTAAATAATTCTTCTATAACTTGTTTTGAATTTGTAGAAGATAATTCATCATTTTTAACATATTTTATTACTTTTGCTAACTGCTCTATGTCAAACCTTAATTCTTTTACACTATTTATGTCTTCACTTTCTTTAATTAAGGCTAAAAGTATTGTCGTTATATAACTACATGATCTAGCTGGATCTTTTGTAAAATTTAATAATTTTTCAAAATAATCACTTAAATTTTTATCTGAAGTTAAAAGTCTAGCTTCATCTTCTTTTAAATTATATTTATTTAAATATCTAAGTCTTTTTTCTATAGGTAATTCAGGTAATTTTCTCTTACATTCTTCAATAAATTCATCATCTAAAATTATAGGCATCAAATCAGGTTCTGGAAAATATCTATAATCCATAGCATCTTCCTTACTTCTTTGTGTTGAACTTATTCATTTTTCATCATTCCATCATCTAGTTTCTTGATTTATTGTTCATCATTTTTCAAGTATTTTTATCTGTCTTTTTGCTTCACTATCTATTGCTCTTCATATAGCAGAAAATGAATTTAAATTCTTCATTTCTGTTCTATTTCAAAGTTTTATGCTTCATTTTGGTCTAATTGATACATTTACATCACATCTAAGTTGTCCTTTTTCCATATCAGCATCACTTACTCAAGCTGCTCTAAACATTTTTTGAAGTTCTTTTAAAAATTCCATTACTTCTTTCTTACATCAAAAAACAGGCTCAGTAACTATTTCCATAAGGGGGCTTCAAGATCTATTATAATCACAAATGGTTTGTGCTCCTGCATGACTTAATTTTCCAGCATCATTTTCTAAATGCATATGATGTATATCAAAGCTTTTTTCTTTAGAATCAACTAAAACTTTTACACTTCATTTTCAAACTATAGGTTCATAAAGTTGTGTTATTTGAAAACTATTTGGTAAATCTGGATAAAAATAACTTTTTCTATCAAATCTTGATTTTTTATTTACTTTACATTTCATAAGTAATCATCAAATAACTCATAGTCTTACAACTTCTTTATTTAATAATGGTAACATTCAAGGAAATCACATACAAATTGGACAAATATTTATATTTGGAGTAGATGCTAGTTCTAATGCATTTTTACAACTACAAAACATTTTTGTCTTAGATTTTATTCTCATATGAACTTCTAAACCTATAACTTTTTCATATTCCATTTTAACAATTTAATTTTAATATGTATCAAATAATATTCAATAAATATTATTTTTCAATAAAAAAATGTAAGATTGTTTTGATTTTAAAAAATAAAATGATAAACTTTATTATGTTAAGGAATATATAAAAATTAATTAAAATCAAAAATAATTATTTTTTTAATAAACTCCTTTTAAATAAATTTATATTTTTAAAATAGTAAAAAAGATGGAATTAAAAGTTATAACTAAAATAGGTAATGATTTAGATAAATCAAAAAAAGTTATTGATAGATTAATAGAAGATAATTTAAAAACGAAACTAGATAATTATCTAAAAAAATTTGAGAAAAATTCTGCAGAATGAATTATTGAGGTAAAATTAGACAAAAATAAAAAATGATTATTTAATTGAATTTTACAAGTAAATCTTGATTGAAATGATTACAGATATGAAAGAGAAGATTATAAAAATCTAGATGATTTAATTAATCATTTATTTCTTCACTTAAAAGAAGAATTAAGCAATAAATAATATAAAAACAAAATGCACTTTTAATTAAGTGCTTTTTTAATTTTTAAAAATATAAATTATGATGCAAAATTATGCAAAATTTGAATCAAATGTAGTATGAAGTATGCAAGACTCTTCTTATGAAATGGTTAAAAGTAGTTATAATAGTAATTATTCTATTATTGATAATATATCAAATATTACAAGATATTTCATAGACT
>CAMZKR010000034.1 GCA_947311335.1 uncultured bacterium | reverse complement strand
TTTTAGTATTAATAGATAGTTTTTCTATAATATTATCTATTATTTTTATATATTTATTTTTATAAAAAGATTTTAATAAATTGTGTTTAGATAAAATTAATTCTTTTATTAATAATTTTTTATTTTTTAAATCAATATTTATAATATCATCCTTTTTAATAATTTTAGGCATTTTCTCTAATTTTTCAATTATAATAAATGGGTCTTTTATTTCTGTTTTTATAAAATCTTTTATGGATAAAGTTAATTCCTTATCATTAATTTTTCAAATATCTGATTTTATAATCTTAGATGGAAATTTAATTAAATAATTAGCTTCAAATCACATAGATTCTAACATCTGGAATGTTTTCTCTTTTTCTTTTTTTGTTTGTTTTTTACTGTCTTCTAAAGGTTTATCTCCCAATATCTTTAATAAATTAATTTTATAATTTCAATTTTCTAATTCTACCAATTTTAATATATTTCATCATTTATAAGAAATTAATGTTTTATCATTATTTTTATCTAAATTTTTACATAATATATTTTTATAATTTATAATTTGATCTTTTCTCATTTTATCTCATTTAGCATAAAATTCTATACAATGATCTTTTATTTTAGATATTTTAGAAGTTGAAGTAAAAGAAAATCCTCATGTTCAAGAATTATTATATTTTTTTATTATATATTGTTCTTTTTCTTCTTTTACAATAACACCCGTATTTGTTTTTGCTTCTTCTTTAGCTTCTTTTAATTCTTTTCTTATCAAATCATTAGCAACTGTATAATCATAAATTACTTCTTGATTTATATTAAACTTATTATCAATTGTAACTTTAGTATCAATTTTCATACAAGAAGAAAATATAAAAGAAATTGTAATAAATAACAAAAAATGTATTTTATTCATATTTAAATAATTAAAAAATATTAAAAGTCACTAACTGTTTTAACTTCTTCTTCTACTTTTTTATAATGATATTCTCATCATTCAATACTATTTACATCAAAATAATCGTCATCTCATTCTATTTGTCTGTTGTGTAATTTTCTATATTGTTTTCATGCTGGGATAAGTCTACCTATAATCACATTTTCTTTTAATTCTTTTAATTGGTCTATCTTTCAACTTACAGAACTTTCTACAAGTCATCTAACAGTTTCTTGAAAAGAAGCAGCAGATAACCAACTTTCTGTATGAAGTGATATTTTTGTTATCCCTAAAAGTAATCTTTCTCAAATTCAAGGTTTTTTTCATTTTTGTAATAATTCATTATTAGAATTATTAAATTTAATTATATCTATTACATCTCAAGGAAAAAATTCTGTATCTCATTTATCTGTAACTCTAACTCTACTAAACATTTGTCTTACTATTATTTCAATATGTTTAGAATTAACTGTTTGTCATTGAGAAGCATATATTGCTTTAATTTCAGTAACTATATATTTTTGAGTTTCAAGTACTCAAGCTATATTCATAAGTTTTGCTAAACTTAAATATCAATCTGTTAATTTTTGTCATTTAGTAACATTTTCTCAAGATTCAACTAATATTGTTCTTCATAAATCAAAATCATATTCAAACTTTCTTAGTTCTGTATCTTTTATTACTATCATTCAAGGAACAACCTTAACAACTTTTCAAACATAAGATGCTGTTACTCTTTGTCTTTCTTCTTTATTTCTAGCTATTATTTGTTTAGCTTTAATTTCTTGTCATACTTTAACTGCAATATCAAATTTCTCTCAAAAATAATATTCTTCTTCTCCTAATTCATTGGCTGTTAATATTACTGTTTTTCATTTATCATGAAATTCTAGCTCTATTTTTCAATCAATATCAGCAATCTCTGCTACTACTTTAGGATTTCTAGCTTCAAACAATTCTTCAACCCTAGCTAACCCTTGTGTCATATCTCAACCTTCTTTAGCTACTCATCAACTATGAAAAGTTCTCATTGTAATTGAGTTCATGGTTCTCATATAGATTGAGCTGCTATTACTCAAACTGGAGTTCAAATCTCAACTTCTTTATTTAATCATAAATCTAATCAATAACAAGCCTTGCATGTTCATCATTCAGTTTCACATGTCAATATACTTCTTATACATAATTTATTGATATTATTATGTTTTATAATTTTTAAAATATTTACATCTATAATAGTTCAAGCTTCAATTATAACTTTTCAATCTTTATCTTTAACATCTTTTGCCAAAGTATTAGAATAAATTCTATCTTCAAAATTATCACTAAAACTTAATTTTTTATCATCTTTTTTAATTTCTTTATAATGAATAGTAAAACAATCATCTTCTTTAATAAGAATATTTTGAGATGAATCTACTAATCTTCTAGTTAAATATCAAGACTGAGCTGTTTTTAGTGCAGTATCAGATTTACCTTTTCTTCAACCATGTGTTGCAATAAAATATTCTAAAGTAGAAAATCATTCTTTTAGTGTAGATTTAATTGGTAATTCTATTGTTTTACCTGTAGTTGATGCTACTAATCCCTTCATTCAACATAACTGTGTTATATTTCACCAATTTCATCTTGCTCCTGAATCTATAAAATTATAAATATGATTTAATGGACTAAATCAATCTTTCATTTCTGCCTCTATTACTTTTTTTACTTCAGCCCATACAACAACTGATTGAGAATATTTTTCTTTTTCAGTCATAAAACCAAGCCAATGTCTTTTTTGGATATACTTAACTTTTTCTGATGCTTCTTCTAAAAGCTTTTTCTTATTATTAGGAACTACCATATCACTTACTGATATAGATAAACCTGATACTGTAGCATATTTGTAACCAAAATTTTTTATATCATTAACAAATATTGCCGTAACTTCTGCTCACAGTTTTTCAAAACTTTCTGATAATATTCTTTTTAAAACTCATTTTTTTAAAGTTTCATTTATAAATCATAATCATTCTGGAACAATTTCATTAAATAAAAGTCTACCATATGTTGTTTCTATTATTTTTCAATTTAATCTAACTTTTATAATAGATCTAATATCTAATTTTTCATCATCATAAGCATAACTAGCATCTATTCTACTAGAAAATATATTTCATGTTCAAATTCCAACAGTATTTATAGCAGTTATATAATAACATCCTAGTATCATATCTTGAGATGGAGTAACTATTGGATCTCATGATGCTGATGATAAAAGATTTTTACTAGTTACCATTAGCTCCGATGCTTCATCTTGAGCTTTTTTAGTAAGAGGTAGGTGTATAGCCATTTGATCTCAATCAAAATCAGCATTAAATGCAGTACAAGTAAGAGGATGTAATTGAATAGCTTTTCATTCAATTAAAACTGGCCTAAAAGCTTGTATAGAAAGTCTATGTAATGTAGGAGCACGATTCAATAAAACATATCTTCATTCTATAACTTCATCTAATGCATCCCAAACTTCTTTGTTTGAATTTTCTATATATTTCTCAGCATGTTTTATATTATAAACAAATCCATCTTCAATTAATTTAGCAATAATAAAAGGTTTAAATAATATTAAAGCTATTTTTTTAGGAATTCAACATTCATCCATTTTTAAACTTGGTCAAACTACAATTACAGATCTTGCTGAATAATCAACTCTTTTTCATAAAAGATTTTGTCTAAAACGACCTTGTTTTCATTTCAAAACTTCCGTTAAAGATTTTAATTTTTTTCTATTAGCTGTAATAAACCCTGACCTATTACTTCTACTATCTCAAGTTATAAGCATATCAACTGATTCTTGAAGCATTCTTTTTTCATTCTTCAAAATTACATCAGGAGCTCAAAGTTCTATAAGTTTCTTAAGTCTATTATTTCTATTTATTACTCTTCTATATAAATCATTTAAATCTGAACTTGCAAACCTTCATCCATCTAATTGTATCATTGGTCTTAAATCTGGTGGAATAATAGGAAGCACATCAATTATAAACCATTCTGGTCTTTGTCCAGATTTATACAAATTTGAAGCTAATTTATTTTTTGTAATATTTTCTTTTTCTTTGCTTGTGTTGATGTTTTTAATGCTATTTGTTGTTCTTCAATAAATTTTACTAAATCAACTCTTTCTAAAAGTATCTTAAGATATCATGCTCAAGTTCATCATCTAAAAACATGAGGGAATTTATCATTTAATATTCTATATTCTAATTCTCAAATAATATTTCAAACTACTAAAGATTTTAAATTATTTTTAAGTTCTTCAAATTCAGTTGTTAAATTATCTAACTGAGATATTAAATTTAATTCTTCATCTTTAAATTTCTTTTTTGTTATTTCTTTTGCTTCTTTTTTTAATTTTAATTCATTCATTTCTCTTTGAAACTCTTTTTGCATTTCTACTTTTGAAACTTTATATTTTTCTTCTAAAGAAATAATTGCTTCTTTAAGTTTCTCTTCATAAACATCTGTTACTATATATGAAGCAAAATATACAACTTGTTCAAGTTTTTTTACAGGTAAATCTAAAAATAAACCTATTCTAGAAGGAACTGATTTCAAATACCAAATATGTGCTACAGGAGCATATAAATTAATATGTCACATTCTTTCTCTTCTAACTGAACTCTTTGTTACTTCAACTCAACATCTTTCACAAACTACTCATTTATATCTTATTCTTTTATATTTTCAACAAGCACATTCAAAGTTTTTTCTTGGTCAAAATATTTGTTCACAAAAAAGTCATCATCTTTCTGGTCTTTGTGTTCTATAATTTATAGTTTCACTAATTAAAACTTTTCAATGAGATAAACTTTTTATTTTTTCTGAATTAGAAATTCAAATAGATATTCAGGCTAAATTATCTAGATTTTTTCATTTAGTAACATCGTTTCTTCATATTTCTTTTCATATTTCTGAGAAATCTGTGATTCTATCATTTAGAAAATTATCAAATTTTTTATCAAACATTTATAATTATTTAAAAATTAAAAGGTAAAAATATAATTTTATTATATTTAATACAACTCATATTATTATTTACTTTTTTTTACTTTATTTTTAACTTTTGATTCAACTTTTATAACTTCTTCATATTTATCTATTATATCTTGTTCTCTAACTTCTTGTTCTTCTTTATCAAGTAAATTAACATCAAGTCATATAGCTTGTAATTCTTTTATAAGAACATTAAATGATTCTGGAATATTTGGTTTCTTTATAGGAGCATTTTTAACTATTGATTCATATACCTGTGTTCTACCAGCTACATCATCTGATTTAATTGTTATCATTTCTTGAAGAATATGACTAGCTGCATAAGCTTCTAGTGCCCAAACCTCCATTTCTCAAAATCTTTGACCTCAATTTTGAGCTTTACCTCAAAGTGGTTGTTGAGTTACCATTGAATATGGTCAAACAGATCTGGCATGTATTTTATCTTCAACTAAATGATGAAGTTTTAACATATATTTTATTCAAATCATTGTTCTTTCTTTAAATGATTCTCCTGTTTCTCAATTAAATAATTGAACTTTTCAATCTTTATCTAATCAAGCTTTTCACATAAGTTCAGTTATTTGTTCAATATTTAATCAATTAAGTATAGGTGTTGCTACTTTAATTCATAATTTATTTGCAGCAATTCATAAATGTGCTTCAAGAACTTGACCTATATTCATACGAGACACTACACCAAGTGGATTAAGTATTATATCAACAGGAGTTCAGTTTTCTGTAAAAGGCATATCTTCAACTGGAACTATTCTAGAAACTATTCATTTATTTCAATGTCTTCATGCCATTTTATCTCAAACTTCTATTTTTCTTGTTGAAGCAACAAATACTTTTACTTGCTTAAATACTCAGGTTGGTAGATTATCTCAATTTTCTTTTTTAAGTATATGAACTTCTAAAATTTTACCTCATTGTCCTGATGGTAATTTTAAAGAACTATCTTTTACATCTTTTGATTTATCTCAAAATATAGCTCTAAGTAATCTTTCTTCTGGTGATAATTCTTGTTCTCATTTAGGGGTAATTTTTCAAACTAATATATCTCATCATTTTACATTTGCTCAAATTCTTATAATACCTTCAGCATCTAAATCTTTTAATTTACTATGTGATATATTTGGAATATCATCTGTAGTTTGCTCAGGTCCTAGTTTTGTTTCTCTAACATCAAGTGAATACTCTTTAATATGTATTGATGTATAAAAATCTTTATGAACTAATTTCTCAGAAATAATTATTGCATCTTCAAAATTAAATCATTTCCAAGGCATATATGCTACTAGTAAATTCCTTCATAAGGCTAATTCTCAATTATCAACTGAATGACAATCACAAAGAATTTCTCATTTTTTAAATTTTTGTTTTTTTGAAACTAATGGTTTTTGATGAATTATCATATCATGATTCGATCTAGAAAATGTTGTTAATTCATATAGTTTTTTTTCTCATGAATTATATAATACAGTTATATGTTTTGCATCAACTCATAATACTTCTCAGTCATTCTCAGCTAAAATTACATATCAAGAATTTTCTCAAACTATTCTTTCCATTCAAGTTCAAACAACAGGAGAATCTGATTTAATTAATGGAACAGCTTGTCTCATCATATTTGATCCCATCTCTGCTCTAGTTGCATCATCATGTTCTAAAAATGGAATTAAAGAAGTTTCAACACTCATTATTTGTTTTGGAGAAACATCAATGTGTGTAATTTCTCTTATATATGTAATTGTAGGTTCATTACTTTTTCTTGAACCAATACGAGTATTTTTAAAATTTCAAAAATCATCTACTTGTGCATTTGCTTCAGCTATTACTAATTTTCTTTCTTGATGAGCATCAAAATAATCGAAATCTGCTCATAAAAATCCTCTTACTTCTATTTCTTTATCTTTAATTGTTTTTTGTATTTCTTTAGCATTTATTTCAGTTATATAATGTTTATCCTTTACTATAACTTTTCCATCATCTCATACAATATCTCAAAGAGCTATTTTATTTATAGAATCTTTAGAATTATTTTTAACCATATGTTCAACTTTTCTAAAAGGAGTCAAAATAAATCCAAATTTATTTACTTTTGCATAAGTAGCAAAATGTAGTACAAGTCATATATTTGGTCATTCTGGAGTTGCAATAGGACAAATTCTTCAATATTGTGTTGGATGAACATCACGAACTTCAAAACTTGCTCTTTCTCTAGTTAATCAACCAGGTCATAATGCTGAAACTCTTCTTTTATGAGCCAATTCAGATAATGGATTTGATTGGTCCATAAATTGTGATAATTGAGAAGACCCAAAAAATTCTTTAAGTATTGCTACTATTGGTCTACTATTTATAAAATTTCAAGGGGTAGCATCTTCCAATTCTACTATAGTCATTCTATCCCTTGCTATTCTCTCCATTCTAGCAATTCAAACTTTTATTTTATCTATAACAAGTTCTCAGACTGATCTAACTCTTCTATTTTCAAGATGGTCTATATCATCTGTCACAAATCATTTTTTTCAAGCAACTATACTTAAATAATATTTCATACTAGTTATAAGATCTTCTAAACTTAAAAATTTACCTCATTCATCTTCATATTTTGTTTTTATTCAAAGTTTAGTTTTTATTTTCATTCTTGATATTTCTCATAAATCAAATCTTTTTTCATCATAAAAAGTTGTATTAAATAATTCTTCAACTCTTTCATCTGTAGCTAAATCACCTGGTCTAAGTAATTTATATAATACATGTAAAGCCTCCATTCTATTAGTAGTTTTATCTTTTTCTAAAGTTGGAGTTAAATTGTCAGCTATTATTTCATCTCATATATCTTTAAATGTATTTAAAATTTTAGCATTTGAATCTAATCAAAAACATCTAAGTAATACAGAAACTGGTATTTTTCTCTTTTTATCTATTTTAACATTTATTATTCATTTTTTTTCTATATCTATTTCAAACCAAGACCCTTTTTTAGGAATGAATTTTAAAGTATATCATTTTTCTCAAAAAGTAAAAAATATACCTGTAGATCTAATTATTTGATTAACTATTACTCTTTCAATTCAATTTATTATAAAACTAGCACTTCCTGTCATTATTGGCACTCACCCCATATATACATCTTGTTCTTTTATTTCTCAAGTTTCTTTATTAAGCATTTCAAGTCTTGCTTTAAATGGAGCTTCATAATTTAAATTTTTCTTCTTACATGTTTCTGGATCAAACTTAGGTTCTTCTAAAGATATTCATTTATAATAAATATCTACTTTTTCTCATGAAAAATCAGATATAGGAAAGCTATCCTTAAAAACTGTATCAAGTCATTTATTTAAAAAATTATTATATGAATCTACTTGAACTTCTAAAAGATTAGGAATTCATGCAATACTTTTATCATTAGTAAAATAGTGACGGCCTTTTATTTCATAAAGACTTCAAACATCTTCTGTTTTCACTAGAGAAGTTTTATTTAACATAAAAACTAAAATATTAAATAATAAAAAATCCTTTTCTTAAAACTATAATTTTTTATTTTTTTAATAAATTCATAAAGTTTAAATAAAGGATTAAATACACAAAAAAATAGTACTACTTTTCCCCTATTACACAATCAAAGGTAGCACAAATCACAAGTAGTATATATAATAAAAGTGAAAGTCAAAAGTTTTTGTAGAAAGTATATTATTCTATTTCCTTGAAAAATATAAATTTTATATATAATTCATTTATAATTTTTGAACAAATAACTTATTATCATTTTAAACAAGTATGATTAAACTAATAAAGCTAATTACTTTAATATTAATTACATTTTTAATAATTCTACATTTTGGTTACCAAAATTTTAAAGATAAAGTTTCGGTAGAAAATGAAACTATTTTACAAATAAAAAAATGAGATAATTTTTATTCTTTAAGTAAGAAATTTAATATAAATAATGCTTTCTTAAAAATTTATTTAAAATTAAATCCTGTAAATCAAAATTTACAAGCTTGAAAATATAAAATAAAAGCTTGAACAAAAATAAATAATTTATTTGAGCAATTAAAAATACCAATAAATGAAACTGATATTAGTTTAACTATACTCGAATGATGGAATATATATGATATAGACAATTATTTAACTAAAAAATCATTAATTAAAAAATGAGATTTTATAAAATCTATACAAAAATACTCAAAAGATATGAATTTAATTACACAATTTAATTTCTTAGATTTAGATAATTTACAAACACTTGAATGATTTTTATATCCTGATACTTACTATATAAACCCAAATAATTTCTCATCAAATATACTAATTAATAAAATGTTAAATAATTTTAAAACTAAAGTCTATAATAAAATATTAAAATGAAAAACTAATAAAGAGATATATAATATAATAAATTTAGCTTCTATCGTTGAAAAAGAAGAAAGAAATAATACAGAAAAATCTACAGTTGCATGAATATTAAAAAAAAGATTAGAAAATAAATGGATGATAGGAGCCGACATAACAGTATGTTATCCTCATAAACTAACAAGTAAAGAATGTAAAATGGTGGTTTCTAAATATATAAATGAAAAATCTGATTACAATACAAGAACTATGATATGATTACCTAAAACACCTATTTCTAATCCAAATTTTGATACTATTAATGCTGTAATTAATTATAAAAAGAGTTCTTATTGGTATTATTTACACGACACAAAAACTTGAAAAATATATTACGGAAAAACTAATGCTGAACATGAAAAGAATAAAAGACTGTATTTAAAATAATATTATTTTAATTTAAACCCCATAGCTTCTAATTTCCCCCTTTCATAATTACTTAATTTTTCAAATAAATCTCTTTTATCATATATATCATCTATAATTCTGGAATAATAACTTTTTCCTTCTTTCTTATATATTAATTCTTTTCTAAAACATTTTTTATCTAAACAATACTCCAATTCTTCTATATTCTTTGGAATTTCATAATTATCTTCTTTTATATATCAAAGTTTTATTGCTTTTTCTATAATTTGATGCCATACATAACCAGCTCATGTTATACCTGTTACTCATTTCATAGATGAATTATCATTATTTCATATCCAAATTCATATGATAAAATCTGAATTATATGACGCTATTACATTGTCTCTAAAATCAGAACTAGTTCCTGTTTTTACTGCTTGATAAATACTAGTATTTAATATGGAATTTACTCAAAAACTTATATCTCTATTATCTGGATCTTTTAATATATTATAAAGTAAAAATTTATTTGGATCTATTTCAGTTAATTCTAGTACTTTTTTAGGAGTATCTCTTATTATAAATCTAAGTTTTCTATAATCTTTTGTTTTATAATTTGGTAATAAATTTATGTAGCTTAAAACTAAATTTTCAAGCGTTATACTAGGATTTCATAAAACAAGTGAGTAACCATAATGCTCTGCATCAAAATTTAATTTAAATCAATATTTTTTATAAAACTGCCAAACATTTTGTAATCAAAGTTCTTTAGCTAATCTAACAGATGCATTATTAAAACTATTTCATAATGCTTTTTTTAATCTTACTAATCAATATTCTCTTAAAGAATAATTTTCTGATATGTAAATTTTTCATTTTTTAAAACTATTATATTCATTTTCCATATCTATAATTAAATCGCTAGGATTAGCTCATGATTTTAATGCTAATAAATATAAAAATGGTTTCACAGTACTTCATAACTGTCTTTTTGCTTTTATTACATCAACTTCTCAATCAATATCCTTATTATTAAATCACTTGCTTCATAAATAAATTAAAACTTCCATTGTTTTAGAATTGATAGCTAAAACTGCTCAGTTTGTTACATTTTTATTTTTTAATTCATTTAAAGTTTTATTTAAAATATTTTTAGCAAATTTTTGCAATTCTAAATCTATAGAAGAATGAATTATAATTTCTTGTTTATTATTATTTTCTTTTAATAAAATATTGGTTACAAATGGAAATTTATCTATATTTTCTTTTTTATTTAATTTAAAAATTATTTTTTGAAAATTAAATCAAAGTCTTTGTTTTGTTTTTTGAAAATATTTACTAAAAGCTTTTTCTTTTAAATATTTTACAGATGGTGTATGTAAAAGAGAGATAAGTAAAGTTATTTCTTCATCTGTCAAATTTTCTAATTTATCTTTATTGAAATATACTTTTATTGCTCATCAAATTCAATATATATGATTTCAAAAATAAATAGT
>CAMZKR010000033.1 GCA_947311335.1 uncultured bacterium | reverse complement strand
TTTTAAAACATTTTATTTGATTATCACCTGTTTGAACTCTTATTCCTATCTTCTTATCTTTATTATTCATCAAAGTATGAATACTCATTTCATCTATTATTTTAATCTTATTATTATTTATAAATTTACTTATATCACGACTTGTAAATAAATATACCCTTCTATATACTCCTAAAATAAGTTTTATAATAACTATAAATTTTATATTTTTTATTATTGCAATAAATTTATTATCAAAATATTGAATATTTAACATAAACTTGACTGACTCAATATATATAATATTATTTTTAATAATATCAGAAAAATTAATTACAATAATTATATCAAAAGAGTTTAAAGAATATAGAAGTAACTTACTAAATACTTTCTTTATATCATTATTTTGATTTCTTATTTTTAATTTTGATATAACAAAAACAATTATATTATCTTATCCTGAAATAATTATATTTTTAATTCCAATAAATTTTATTATATGAAGATTTACTTGACTTAGAGTAACTGAATATTTTAGATTTAGAGAGGTTATAAAAAGTATCGAAGAAGAATAAAATATTACTACACTATTTTATTATTTACTTATTAATTTTTTATATATGAGACAGATAATCATTATACTATCTATTATATTTATTTCTTTTACAACAATAAATACAAGCTCTGCTTCTGCTGATTGTATTGAGAAAAAAACTGGATGATGGACTATATGAACCTGCCCTCTATCTAATAATGTTAATAAAATTAGTGTGATTAATAAAAGAATGTCTTGAAAATGACCAAGTCCCTATTTAACAACAGTAAAAAGTGATAATCCAAAACGAGATAATTGAAAATATCGGGCAAAATGTAATAAAGATAGATGGATGGTTGATACATCTAATTGAAAACGGAATAGTTTTTGTAAAAATAAAGAGGCTTGTATTGAAAAGAAAATTGGATGATGGACTGTATGAAATTGTCCTCTACACCCATTTGCTAATACAGAATATGCTGTTAATAAAAAAATATTATGAAACTGACCAAGTCCATATATAAAAAATATAAAAAGCGATAATCCTAAAAAAGATAATTGAAAATATAAAACTTACCGGGTAAAATGTTCTTGAGAACGGATGGTAGATACTTCTGATGGAAAACGGGAAAGTTATTGCAAAACTGACAAAAAAACTAGATATGAGAAAAATATTTTTTTCAATGAAATTAAATATGATTTATTAAAAGCTAGTTGGGAGAAAGATATTTCTGCTACAAAATATTCTTATAGATTTTGGAAAATTGGCGAATGATTTGAAGAATTAAAAAAAGGTGATATTTCTACAAATTATATAAATTTTGATTGATTAGAACAATGAACAAGTTATAAATTACAAGTAATTGCTAGAAATGGTAATAGTGTTTTATGAATTTATAATTGAGAAACAAAAACAATATATGAAGAATGACTTAAACTTTATAATATAAAAACTTCTTCAACATCAATGGGTGTATATTTTAAACGAATTAATTGAGCAGATTGATATAAATTAGATATATATAGAATAGAAGAAATAAAGATGTGAGGAAATATTATAGAATATAGATATCATAGATTATGATGAAAAGATTATGAAATCCCGAGGAATAGTAGTCAAGATTGTTTAAATTTAAATAATCTTTGAAAACTTAAATATTGTTATTTTAGTTATAATTGATTAAAAGAGCATACAACATATAAAGCAAAAATTACCGCTTTAAAATGAAAAAATAAATTAACAAATTTCGAATGAGAATTTACAACTAAATATAAAGATGTAGTAAAAGAAAAACTTGAGTTTTCAGATATTAAATATGATTCTTTTTCCTTCTCTTGGTCTAAAAAAGAAGATTGAATCAATAAATATTATTATGACATATATGATAAAACTAATAATAAAAAAATAATAACTTGAATGTATGATGATAAAATATCATACTCTTATAATACTAAAACTTGAAAATATAATAGTTGGTTTAAAATCCAACCAGGAACTACTTATATTGTAACGGTTAATGGGTATTCTAATACTCAAAAAAGGAATAAAATAGTATTTTCATGAGAAATAACTACTGATTGAGATAATATAAGTATATTATCAAGAACAACAAAATTAAATTTAGATAAATTAATATTAAAAGTAAAAAATAAATATTTATCAAATACAAACCTTTTCTTTAAATTAATAGAAAATATAAATAAGGAAATAAATAGTATTAATTCTAGTTCTAATTTTTGAAAAAGTATTTTACTTAAAGGTAATTATATTAAACAAAAATTAGAAGAAATCATAGAAAAAGAAAATTATATAAAACTCAAAAAAAATAGAAATTTAATGTTTGAAAATATAAATAAAGATTCTTTTACTATAAAACGGAAAAAAATATCACAAAAAAACTACTATATACGAATTTATGATAAAACTAATAATAAAAAACTTGTAAGTGGTATGTATGAAGATAAACCTTTAACCTATTCTTATAATACAAAAACTTGAAAATATAATAATTGGTTTAAAATTAAAGAATGTACTTATTATAAGATAGATTTGGATTATTATAGATGAGAAACTTATAAATCTATCACTTCTGAATTAATTACAAAGTGATGTGAATGAATTGAAAATGAAATAATCGATTTAATATATAATGAAGAAATATAAATTATGAAGAAAATAATAATATAAAAGAAAGTCCTCATAATAACAACAATAATAATATAAAGCAAAATAATGAAATAAAAAATAGTGAAAATCAATTATCTGAAGAAATAAAAGTAATATTAAATAGTATTATATTAAAAGTAAAAAATAAATATTTATCAAATAAAAGTTATTTTCTAAAACTAATAAAAAACATAAATACTGAAATAAATAAAATAAATGTTAATACTAACGAATGAAAGAAATATATACTAAAAGCAAAATATATAAAACAAACATTAGAAAAAATAGTAAAAAATAAAAATTTTACAAAAATAAAAAATCAACAAATAGTGAGTTTTAAAGATATAAAAGATGATTCTTTTACTATAAAACGGAAAAAATTAAAAGAAAATAGAAATAATTATTATATTAGTATATATAATGATACAAAAAAATGATACTTAATAAATGGTATGTATGAAGATAAACCTTTAACCTATTCTTATAATACAAAGACTTGAAAATATAATAATTGGTTTAATATTCAGAATTGTACAAAATATAAAGTAATTGTTTATTATTACAATCAAGATTGAAGCTATAAGTGATCCTATTCTGACATTATTACAAAATGATGTGAATGAGTTGAAAAAAATTTAATTGAAAGTATATATACAGATTTAAATAAAAGGATAGAATCTAAAAATGAGAATAAAATCTTAAAAAATAAAAATGTTAATAACAAAGAATTAAAAGAAAATAAAATCTTAAAAAATAAAAACATTAATAACAAAGAATTAAAAGAAAATAAAATCTTAAAAAATAAAAAACTAAAATTTACTAGTATTAAAAATGATAGTTTTATATTTCTTTGGTCAAGAACAAATTGAATTGATAAATACTATTATGACATATATGATGAATCAAATAAAAAATATATAATAAAAGGAATGCATGAAGATAAAATTCGTTATTTTTATAACACAAAAACTTGAAAATATAAAAATACAAATTGATTTCCTCTTAAAGCTGAAACTACTTATTTAGTAAAAGTAAAATGATATTCTAAAAACAATAATAGATATAAAATTATATTTTCATGAAATATAACAACAAAAAATTATACAAATAATAATACCCAAAATAATATTAAAATAAATACAAATAAAAGAAAAAGAACAGATACTAATTTA
>CAMZKR010000032.1 GCA_947311335.1 uncultured bacterium | reverse complement strand
TAGAAATTAATAAAAAATATGATATTACAAGAACCAAAATATATAGAAGAAATGAGTAATGAATTATGATTTAAAAACTTTCAAATTGAAGTTGTTTTAGAACTTATTTTTGAGGGGGCTACAGTTCCTTTTATAGCTAGATATAGAAAGGAAAGAACATGAAATTTAGATGAAAATCATATAAGAAATATAATTGAAATAAGAAATAAAATCGAGAAATTATACAAGATAAAAAAAACAGCAATAAAGGGGATAGAAGAGCTTTGAAAAATGACTTCAGAATTGATGAATAATATATTAAAAGCAAAAACTTTAAAAGAAGTTGAAGAAATATATAAACCATATAAGAGTAAGAAAAAAACAAAAGCAATGATTGCCATTGAAAAATGATTTCAAGTTATTGCAGATATGATAAAAAAGAATATAGACTTACTAAAGAAAGATACGGAGCTTGTTTCAGAGAAATTAATATTAAAAGATTTGTTAAATAATTATTCTATTCAAGAAATTTTTAAATGATGTACTCATATAATATCTACAGAGATTTCAGCAAATGCTGATTTGAGGTCAGAGATGATAAAAATTTTACAAAAAAATTGAACTATAGTTTCTAGGAAAAAAACAGAAAAAGCACTTTTAAAACTAAATGAAAAAGATAAATGACAAATACACAAATTTAATATTTATTCTGATTTTAGTTTAAAATTAAAACATTTAAAACCATATCAAATTTTAGCTCTAAATAGATGAGAAAGAATTTGAATATTATGAGTAAAAATTGAAAAAACAGAAGAAATTTATGAAACAATAAGATTTTATTATGCAAAATTATTAGATATTAAATTACCATTTATTGATATTTTAGAAGAATCATTTAAAGATTGATATATTACTTTATTTAAATCTGTTGAAAAAGAACTTAGATCTATATTAAATGAAGATGGTGAAGATGATGCTATAGAAACATTTAAACAAAATTTAGCTAATTTACTTATGACAAAACCAGAATATGGTAAAAAAATATTAGTAATTGATCCATGATATAGAGCAGGCTGTAAAATGACTATTTTAGATAATTTATGAAAACCTATAAAGTTTGATAAAATATTTTTAAATGATATAAATAAATCAAAATTAAAATTAAAACAAATATTATCAAAAGAAAATCCTAATCTTATTGTAGTTTGAAATTGAACTTGAGTAAATGAAACTATAGAGATTTTACAAAAAGTTACTAATAAAGAAATATATATAGTAAATGAATCTTGAGCTTCAGTTTACTCAGCTAGTAAAATTGCAGCTGAAGAATTCCCAGATTTAGATAGTTTAGATAGATGAACAGTTTCAATTTGAAGAAGATATATTGATCCACTTTCTGAACTTGTAAAAGTGCCAGTAGGTAGTATAGGAGTATGAATGTATCAACATGATATTTCAGAGAAAAAACTTGAAAAAAAACTATGAGATGTTGTAGAAAATGTAGTAAATGAAGTTTGAATAAATGTTAATTCAGCTTCAAGTTATGTGTTAAATTATATATCATGAATAAATAAAAAAGTGGCAAAAAAAATATATAATAATAGACCATATAAATCAAGAATTGATTTAAAAAAACAATTATCTTCAAAAGTATATGAACAAGCAGTTTGATTTTTAAGAGTTCCAGATAGTAAAGAAGAATTAGATAATACAGATATTCATCCAGAACAATATAAGCTTACAAAATATATGCTTAAAAATGATATATGACCAGATGATTTTGAATCAAATAAAAGTATTTTAACAAAAATATATCCAGATGTTAAAATTACAACTTTAGATTTTATAGTAGAATCTTATAATAATTTATGAAAAGAAAAAAGAATAAATTCTACACATAAAAAAGTTACTAAAAAAATAATATTAATAATATTAAAAAGTGAAATATTCTTGAATGAGTTATTAGGAATGTTGTTGCTTTTTGAGCGTTTGTAGATATATGAATGAAAAATGATTGATTAATACACATCTCTGAGATTACTAATAAGTTTGTTAGTGATCCTAAAGAATTTGTAGAAGTATGACAAACAGTAAAAGTGAAAGTAACTAAAATAGATGAAAAAACTGGTAAAATACAATTGAGTATGAAAGAAGTTTAGTATTTGAAAAAGAAGCGATTTTATATCTAATATTTCTAAATTGAAAAGAAATAAAAATGAAAAATCAAAAAAATGAATTAGTGATGATAAATTAGAGTTTGATGAATTAAAAAAGAATAAAAAAATATTAAAAACTTTAAATTAAAAATTAAAAGAAATTGAATATATTATATTAAAATTTAATGTCAAGAGTTCCGAATATTTCTTCTAAAGATACACTTATTTAAAAAGATGAAACTTTTAATGAAACGATATATGTAAACAGAGAACCTAAAGACTTTGAGTTTATTTTATATTTTTTAGTTATGTAATAGACTTTAGTAGTTATTATTTAATTTTCAAGATTGGTACTCCCGGCAGGATTCGAACCCACGGCTAACCCAGGTCCGCGGCCTGGTGCTCTTCCAACTGAGCTACGGGAGTATTAATAAATAATTATATAGATATTTTCTATTGTTCAAAATTATAAGTTAAAAATCTTAAAATAAAAATTAAATTATAAAAAAAATCTAAAATATTTAGAATTTTTTTATAATTTAATAACCCTATTTTATTTTTTTTTCTTTTTAATTAAAGCATCCCTAATTTCTTCAAGTACAATTAAATCAGCAGCTTTGGAATTTGGTTTTTTCCCTTCTTTTTTTTGTAATTTATTTATGTTTCTAACCATTATAAAAATTATAAATCATAATATTATAAATCCTATAAAATCATTAATAAATATTCCATATTTTATAGCTGGGGCTCCAGCTTTTTCTAATGCTTCTAATGTTTTGTATTCTTTTCAATTAAGACTTATATATAAACTAGAAAAATCTACTTTACCAAGAAATAATCCAATAGGAGGCATTATAATATTTGTTACAAATGATTTTATAATAGTAGCGAAAGCTGCACCAAACATAAATCACACAGCCATATCTATAGCATTTCATTTTATAATAAATTTTTTAAAATCTTTCAGCATAACCTTGTTATTATAATATAAAGTACTTAAATAATAATAAAAATTTAAAAATATTCAAATCTTTGCTTTTTATATTTATAAAACTATAATTTATAAATAATTTATTTTTAAAGAAACTTATTTATTTATGTCAGATATTTTTAGTATAAAGTGAAATTTAATTAAAATTAATAAAGAAACTTGTTTTTTAAATATAGAGGATATTTTAATAAAAAGATTTGAAGATCCTAAAGATTTAGAAAAATCACTTACTGATTTGTATGATCCATATTTGTTAAAAGATATGGATAAAGCGGTAAAAAGAATACAACAAGCAAATAAAAATAAGGAAAGAATTATAATATTTTGAGATTATGATGTAGATTGAGTAACTAGTACATCTATTTTAATGCATTTTTTTAAGAAAGTCGGATTAAATGTTAGCTATAGATTACCAGATAGGGAAAAAGACGGATATGGCTTAAAAAAAGATTTTATAGATGAAGCATATAAACTTTGAGTAAAACTTTTTATAACAGTTGATTGTTGAACTAGAGATATAGAAGTAATAAAATATGCAAAACAAAAGGGAATAGATGTTATAATAACTGATCATCACACAGTTCCAGATAATATATCAAATGATGCTATTGCAGTTATAAACCCTAAAAGAAAAGATTGTAATTATCCTTTTAAACATCTTTCAGGAGCTTGAGTAGCTTATAAACTTATGATGGCTCTTGCTAGAGAATATTTAGAAAAAGATAGTTATGAAAATTATTTAAGAGATAGTATAGATATAGCAGCTATTGGGACTGTTGCAGATTGTATGATTTTAACTTGAGAAAATAGAATAATAGTTAGAGAATGATTAAAACAGTTAAAGAATTCTCGTAGTAAATGAATAAGAAAATTGATAGAAGACAAAATAAATACAGATTTAGATGCTGATATATTTGGTTTTACTATATGACCAAAATTAAATGCAGCATGAAGAATGGCTAGCCCCTATAAAGCTGTTAATTTGATTTTAAATAATTGAGATACTTTAAAAAACACTATAGATGAGATTGAAAAATTAAATGAGCAAAGAAAAATACTTACAAAAGATTATTTTTTAGATGCAGTGAAAAATGTAAAAATAGAAAATAATTTAATAATTTATGTTTCAAAAAATATAAAACATGGAATTATTTGAATAATAGCTTGAAGATTAGCAGAAGAATATAATAAACCTACTATTGTTTTTATTGATGACTCTGATAGGCTAGTTTGAAGTTGTAGAAGTCCAGAATTTTTTTCTATAATTGATTTACTTGAGAGGCATAAAAAATATTTTATTACTTTTGGATGACATAAAGGAGCAGCATGACTTACTATTAAAAAAGAAAATTTTGTAAATTTTAAAAGAGATATACTAAAAGATATAAATAAAATATCTTTTAAAAAGCATAGAAAAGAAATTTTAGTAGATAAAATAGTTAATTTAGATGAAATTTGATTTAAATTTTTAGTGAAAGTAAATAAGTTTAAACCTTTTGGAATGTGAAATCCTAAACCAAATTTTATGGTTAAGAATCTTGATTATACAAGTGTATCATATCTTTGAAAAACTTTAGATCATATAAGATTTAATACCAAACATTGATTTAAAATTTTTTGATTTGGTTTTTGAAAATATTTTAGAGAAATAAAAAACTCACATAAAGTAGATTTAATTTTTGATATAAGTGAAGATTATTGGATGTGAAAAAGAAATCTTATGTTAAGAATTATTGATTTAGTAATTTATTAAATATGCAGAAGAAAATACAAAATTATATTTTATTTTTACTTAGTGTTTTTATTATTTTGCTTATTATTTATATTTTTAAAATAAAGTCAGATATAAGACTTATAGAAAATAAAAAAATTAATAATATAAATAAATTAGAAAGAAATTTCTTTTGAGATAATTTTTCTTTAAAAGATTATAAAAATGTAGATTTTAAGATTATAAAAGAATGAAAAAAGTTAATTTATAATGCTAGAGAATTAAAAAGTACAAAAAATTTAATTAATCCTAAAAATAGGGATAAAGAATTTTCTTATTTAAGTTGAGATAATATTATTTGAAATAAAGTTAAATTTAAGTTTTGAGATAAAATATTATATAAAGATATAGTTATATTACATTTTTATGATAAAAAAGCTAGAGTTGATAGTTTATTTCAGTTTATATGTTCTTGAAAATTTTTACCCATAAATGTAATTAGTATTAATTCAAGATTTATTGAAAAAATATAAATTATGAACAAATTAGAAGATAAAAAAACTATAAGAATATTGATTTGAAATATATTTGTTAGATCTGCTAAATCTATTTTTCAAATATTTTTAAATATTTTTATATGGAAACAAACAAATGATGTAAAAGCTATAGCTTTATTTAATATAATATATTTATCTTCTCATATGTTAACATTTACTTTTTTTGCTGTTTTAGTAAAAAAAGGGTATAGAAGAATTTTAAATATAATATCTCTTTTATGATTAGCTTTTACTTATTTATATATAGTTTTTCTTTGAAAAGAAGCAATAAATCATTTGATTTTAATCCCTTTTTTAATTTGATTTTTTAATGGAATATATCGGATAAATTTTCATAATAATCAATTTAAATTAACAAATTTTAAAAATAGATGAAATTTTGAGTGAATAAAAAAATCTTTAACAATTTTATCTCAAATTATTATACCTTCTTTTATATGAACTATTATTAGTTTGAATTATTTTTGATATGGTTATCAAACAGCTTATATATTTTGAGTTATATTTTTTTTATTATCTGCAATAATATGAACCGTAAAAGTACATGTAAATTCTAAAAAGAGATTTGATTTAATAAAAGTTTTTAAGAAAATAAAGAAAAATAAAGAAATATTATTTTCTCTTTTTTCATACTCTTTAACAGGTTTTTCTTTTTCAAATTCTTTTTTAGAAGTTATTATTCCTATTGTAATATTTACATATGTAAAAAGTGAAATGAATTTAGGATTTATTATTTCTTCTTTAAGTATTATATGAATAATAGCTTCTTATCTATATTGAAGATTTATTCCTTACTGAAAATATAAAATAACAATATTATTTTCAGGAATAGTTTATATATTTGTTATTATTTGATTTTTATCATTTAATAATTACAATATATTTTACTTTTCTCGGCATTAATTTGAACAGTAGCTTTATTTTTTAGTATTCCTCAGAAAGTTATTAGTGATAATGTTTTACATAAAATAAAGAATTATAAGGAAATTAGATCTGAATATATGGTTATAAGAGAAATGTTTTTGTTTATAGGATGGATTATAGCTTATATAGGATTGTATTTTTTTAATTCTATAAAAGTGGAGTCATTATATTACATATTATTATTTTTAATTATTTGTATATCATTAGCAACATATTTGTTGTTTAAAATAGATATAGAAAAAGATTTTTATGAGTAGAAATTATGAAATATAAAATTATAAAATCTTGGAGAAAAACTATTAGTTTAAAAGTAAAAGATTGACAAGTTATTGTAAAAGCTCCTTATTTTGTTTTACAAGGAACTATAGATAATTTTGTTAATAAAAATAAAAAATGGATAGAAAAAAGAATAAAAATATACAAAAATAGAAAAACTTTTTGAGAAAAAGAAATAAAATCTTTAAAAATAAAAGCAAAAAAATATATACCAAATAGAGTAGAAGAAATAGCAAGGGATTTTTGATTGAGATATAATAAAATTAAAATAACTAGTGCTAAAACTAGATGGGGAAGTTGTACTAGTAAAAGAAATTTAAATTTTACATATAGATTAATATTAACACCTAAAGATGTTATAGATTATGTAATTATACATGAATTAGCTCATTTAAAACATATGAATCATAGTGAAAGTTTTTGGAAGAAAGTATGAGAAATGATGCCAAATTATAAGAAATATGAAAAGTGGTTAAAAATAGAATGAATTAAGTTTAATTAACAATCTTATTGAATTATTATTGTTTGATTTTGATCAATTTTTTTTTAGAATATTATTTATAAAAAAAGTAATTTATATTTTTGATTTTATATATAATGAATGTTATAAAAAATGTTTTATTTAAAGAAGCTTTTTTGTTTATATCTTTTATTTTATCTTTTATTGTTTTTCTATTTGAACACCAAATAGAATCTAATAATATATTTTCTATTATTATCCTTTGAGTATTTTTTATTTTGATAATAATGTTAGCATTGTCAGTATCTCGTCATGCTGAAGAGTTAGCTCATAAGTATTGAGATCCATATGGAACTATTATATTAACGATTTCCGCTGTATTAGTTGAAGTTATAATGATTTGAATAATTATGACAAATTCTCATAATCCAGCATTAGCAAGAGATACAATAGTGGCAGCAATAATACTTGATATATGAGGACTTTTATGATTATCGGCTTTTATATGAGGACTTATTCATTGAGTCCAAAAATATAATATAAATATTTCAAATAGTTATTTAGCAATTTTACTTATAGCAATAGTATCTGCTATGGTAATTCCAGATTTATTAAACACGTCTTTAATTAATAGTTATAATATTCTTATAATTATATTATTTTTAGCTATGACTATACTTTTTTATAGAATTCAAATAACAACACATACTTGATTTTTTAGATTTCAAAAAGAAAAAAATAAATCTTGAATAAAATCTATATTGAAAATTAAAAATAAAGAAAAACTAATTATAAATTGAAAGTATCATATATTATTTTTGATTTTATCAATAGTTTGAATTGGTATTATGTCTGAATTTTTAAGTGAATTTATGAGTACAGAATTAGATGTTTATGGGTTACCAATATGAATCTGAGCATTAGTCGTGGCTATAATATCAGCTTCACCAGAACTTTTAACTGCTTTAAAATCTGCAAAAAACAATGATATGCAGACAGTTGTAAATATAGCTTTTTGAGCCTCAGTTGCTACTGTTCTACTTACAGTTCCTTCTATGATTTTACTTTCATATTATTTATGATTAGAAATAAATTTATGAATAACTCCAATTCAATGATTACTTTTATGATTAATTATTATTTTATGATTAGTTCATTTTAATGATTGAAAATTAAATAGATTAGAAGGATTTATTTTTATGATGGTTTTTATAATTTATATATTTTTGGTATTTAATGGAGT
>CAMZKR010000031.1 GCA_947311335.1 uncultured bacterium | reverse complement strand
TTAATATTTATTTTTTTTCTATATATATTTTATTTTTATTATTTCTCATCTTTGTTTTTGTATCTTTTCTATCTCAGTTTCTAATTTTTCATTTTCTCATATCTTTCAAATAATAAAAATAAAAAAAGGATTTTTTTTATTTATTTTTTTTCAATATCAATGATCTCATATTGCTATATCTATTGCAACATTTATTTGTTCTATTATATGATTAATTGGAAAACTTTTTGCTGTAATAACAAAAGATTCTGGTAATCAACTTACCTTACTTGGATTAAATTTAGCAGTAGTGTCAACAAACATAGATCTAGCACCATGTGGAATATCTATATCTGAAATATGCTCATGCTCTAAAGTATAATTATTACATAATTTAACCATAAGTTGTCTTGTTATTTCATCTGCATCTATATCTTCTTCTAAATTCTTTCAATTTGCATAAATTCAGGCTGCTCAACAATCATTATGAGTTGTTATCTTCTTTACTTCTAATTCTTTTAAAATATTTATTAAGTCTTCTTCTCAAATTGCATCAGAAAGTAAATTTCAAGAACCTGCTATTCTAATTGTTCAATTAACTATCGATAATCTATCATCCATACATGAAACAGTTCATATAATTCTATCCTCTATAGCTTTTTTTACTTTTAATATAAATTCTTTTACTAATTCATTTTCTTCACCTCATTCAATCAGTGCCTTATATAAAGGTTCTTCTTTTTTCCATATTTTTTCTTTTGTGACCATATATTATAAATATTAAAAAATAACTCGCAAGAGTATATTTTCTTTATCAAAAATATCAAATTATTTTTTCTTATTTTTTCTTTTTTTAAATTTTTTCTTAAATAAAGAGACTATACTTATTAATAATGAAACTTTTTCTTTAACAAGTTCTATATTTTCTGTAGTCTTTTTATTTAAATCTTTTCTTATTTCTTTTAATTGTTTTTTTAATTCTTTAGATTCTTTTTTCAAAAAATCTTGTTTTAAAGATCTATCTTTACAAAAATGAATCATAAATATTCATTTTGATAAAGTTATTTCTTTTCAAGAAGATTTTAATTGAAACACAATTTGAGAAGTAGTATCATCATTAATAGCCTCTTTTATATCTATAATTTCAATAGTATCTCCCTTTTTTATTTTCTCATCAAGTCAAATTATTGATACATCTGAATCTAATAAAAATTTATCTTTTATATTAAATTTTTCTAATTCTTCTATTTTTTTTAATAAATTATCTAACTTAGTTCTTAATGATAATAAATTTGAAGTAGAACAGCAAGTATCACTTTTCATAAAAATCATATTAAAATTGTAATTGTAAATTACAATAATATAATTATACTGATTGTCAAATTATTTTATAATCAAATTATTTTCATCATTTGATTATATTTTCTTGTAGCTATATTATTCACCTTTATATTTCATTTTTCTAACTTATTTTCAATTTCTTCAAAATTCTCCATATAATAATTATATTTTTTTCTTACCTCTTTAAAATAATTTAAAATTAAATCCAAAAGTTCTAATTTTGCATATCCATAACCATATCATCATTTTTTATATTTATCTGCTATTTCTTTTTGTTTTTCTTTTGTAGCAAAAAATTTAATAAAAGAAAATACATTACAAGTTTCTGGATCTTTTGATTCTTCTAAAGTCTCACTTCAAGTAGTTATTTTCATAATCTTTTTCTTTAAAGATTTTTCATCATCAAAAACTCATATATGATTGTTATAAGATTTACTCATTTTCTTGCCATCTATTCAAGGAATAAGTCAAACTTCTTTACTTATAAAAGCTTCTGGTAATTTAAAAAATGATGTATTATAAGTTTTATTAAAATTCTCTACTATATCACGAGCAAATTCTAAATATTATTTTTGGTCTTTTCATACAGGAAGCAAATCTATATCATAAGTTATGATATCACTTGTCATCAAAATTGGATAATTAAAAATAGCCATATTTATATCACTATTCTTATTTTTAGAATCTTTAAAAACATGAGTCCTAAGCATAAGACTATATGGAGTTACACTGGAAAGTATCCAAGTTATATTATTTATATGAGTAATTTTAGATTATTCAAAAATAGTTATATCTATATAATCTGAAATAAGAGGAAAATTTCACAAAGCAGTCTTTTTTTATTCTTATTTAAAACTTTACTATCATGAACCGAAGTTAAACTATGATAATCTGCTATCATAAGATAAGAATCTTTTCATTTAGAATTTTCTATTAGAGGTTTAAACATTCAAAGATAATTTCCCAAATGCATTCCAGATCATGTTGGTTTTATTCAAGTTAATATTTTTTGCATAATTAATTTTTTCCATATTTGATTTAAATATTTATATCATTTGTTCTATTTGTTCATCCCAAAATGTATTTTCTGATCTAAATAATTCTTCTACCTCTTCTTTTACTCAAGATATTGTATCCTTTAGTAAAAAATCTCAATTACACTCTTGCTCACTATTATTTACATCCATACTTTCTGTATAATATTCTCACATAAGTTTTTATTAAAAAATATATTATATATTTAATTATATTAAAATTCTATTTAATCTTGTCAAATATTTAAAATAAATATTATTAGTATAATATGTAATATTTAACAAAAAAATATGCAAAATTTAGAAAAATTAAGAAAAGAAATAGACAAAATCGATAATAACATACTTATTTAAAAAAAAGATTTGATATAATAAAAAAGTTTGAATTTTAAAAAAAGAAAATAATCTTCCAATCCTTCAAAAAGAAAGATGGGAAGATTTAATGAAACAAAAAATAGAAGTTTCTAAAAGTTTATGACTTGATAAAGATTTAATAAAAACTATCTGGAAATCTATACATAAAAGTGCATTAAAAATAGAAAAAGATATTTAGATTTTATTTTGTAACCATTTAATTAAATCATAACTAGCTTCTCTCATTGTATCTATTCCATGTCAAAATCATTTATATTCCTTATAAATATAATTCCCTTTAATATTGTATTTTTTTAATCTTTCATAATATTCTCTTGTTTTTTTATAATATATACTTTTATCATTTGTTCCATGAGCTAAAAAAATATTCACATTTTTTAGATATTTAATATTATTAATTGGAATTAGATCTGTTTTATCTTGAAAATGCTTTTCCCAAATAGGAAGTTTTATTCAATTATAAATTTTACTAAATCATCTTTTTATACTATTTAGAAAATCTTCTACTGTCTCTTCTTTTACTCATCTTTTTCAAAAACTACTATAATCTATAACAGGATAAAACATAGCTATTGTATTTACTTCTTTATCAAATCTTGGTAAAAGAGGGACTACTCATCATCAATAACTCATACCAAGAAAAATAAATTTCTTATATTTTACTTTTACTTTTTTTCATGAATATACATTTATAACAACTCCTTTTTTAAAGAAATTCTTTGTATCAATAAATGTTTTTATAGAATTTATAGGAGTAAATTTTCAGAAACTTCTACAAAAACCATAATATTCTGGAGTTATTACATCATATCAAGCTTTTATTAAAATATCAACATTTCTAAGAGAGTCCACATCCATCAAATTTGGTGCTCAAATAGCTGCTATTATTAAAATATCACTTTTATTATCTGATTTATAATAACTTCAAACTAATCTTCAGAATTTTAAAACTTGCATAATTATTATTTTATAAAATTAAATTTTTATTTTAACCAACATATTTTGGCTATTTAGTTTACAAGATCAGGCTGTATATAAAGTATTTAATGGTCATATAGCTTCTGTATTTATAATAATATTTTCTTTAAAAATCTCTAAAAGCTGTTTAGTCTCTTCTAAATATCATTTAATTAAATAATAAGCTCATGATATTCAAAAAGAATTTATAATAATTTGTAAAGAAAATTTAAATTTCTCATAATCTACTCAAAAATCTTTTAATATTCACATTATATCTTCTTCATTTTTCTCTTTTTCAACATTACAAAAAGTATTTAATTGTAATCAAATATCACCAAAAGTTCAAATAAAAAAATCTTGATTTGATAAACTATCTTTTATCTTTTTATTATATAATTCTAAACTTCACCTTATATCTTTATCAAATTTATCTATATTATAATTAGAATCTACTAAAACCATTTGATTTGCTAAAATAAAATTTAATTTTAAATTAAAAAAATCTTTTAAAAGATTAATTACTTCTAAACTAGCTTGCAGTTTATTTTTATATCTAATTCAAACTTCTTCAAAATTATTATAACCTCATTTTATTCAACCTTTTCAGTCATAAAAAGGACATAATGTAATATATGTATCTATCTTTTCTCAATCTTTTGATTTTTTAAGTATTTTTTTTACTTGTCATTTTGTAGAAAAACCTACTCTTTCTATATAACTTAATTCTTTAACCAAATTATCTTTAGAATCATATAATTTTTTATAACTTTGTTTTATAGTTTTCATAATCTTTAGTTTTAATAAATAAAAAAACTATTACATTTGTAGTAATAGTTTTATAAAATCTTTAATTTGCTTTAAATAAGCAGTAATTTAAAATATTACTACGATGACTAAGTGGATGATGAAAGACATTTATTAATCTTTGTTTTCTTTTTAAATACATTTTTATGTTTTTAGACAAATAAAGAACTGTTATTTCTTTTTGTTGAAATAACAGTTCTTTTACTATTTTTATAATATATAAAACTACCAGATTGTTATTTCAACAAATCTAGTATGATGTAATTTTTGTAAATTTATTTTTTTCATAATCTTTTATTTATTTTCATAAGAAATTTTATCAAATAACAACCTTTTGTCAAATTAATACATAATTTCTCAAACTCTTTCTTGTATATCTTCTGTATAATAAGCACATGCTAATCTCTTTCTATCATTTTCCTCTCTTTCTAATAATAAAAGAAACTTTTCTTTAAAATCTTCTAATGATATTTTTAAGTTACTACAAATATCCTCTATACTTTTAAGAATCTCTAATTCTTGTTCAGTAGAACTTGTATAAATATCATCTAATTTATATTTTATAAACAAATCCTTTATTAGCTGTAAATATTTAGTATCTAATTTATTAATTTCTTTTTCAAATTTTTCTCTTTCTAATTCATTAGCAGAATTTCCTAACCTTTTATATATTTTCATATTATTTTTTAAATATTAAAATCTATTTTTTTTCTTCATATAAATTAATTGGTTCTATTATATCTTCTTTGAATTTTTTTGGTTCTATTTTATTTAATATATTTTCTTTAAATTTTTTATTAATTTTATTTATTTTTAAATCTTTTTTTAAAAAATATTCTCTTATAGCTTCTATAAAATCTTCTTTTGAATAATTTAAATTAGCTTTTATTATTTCAAACTCTTTTGAAATAACTTCTAATCTATCATTAGCATCATCTCATAATTCTTGTAATAATTCTTTTGAAACTTGTCATAATTCAACTTCTTCTCTTATAATATTTTTTTCCACAATAGATAAAGATGATAAGTAATCATATAATGATGATAAATCCTCATTGACTCAATTTATAGTATTTAAAGACATAATAAATGTTATTT
>CAMZKR010000030.1 GCA_947311335.1 uncultured bacterium | reverse complement strand
TTAAATATTTTTTCAATTATACTTTTATCATGCCATTCTATAATTCCATTATTTGTTACTAAACTATGTTCATCTCATTTTCAAGCAATAAGTACAACATCATTTTTATTTGCAGTAATTAATGCATTTCTTATAGCTTCTTCCCTATCTTGAATAATCCAAAAATCTTCTCATTCTTTTCTTTCAATTCAAGGTAAAACATCTTTTATAATATTTTCTGTTTTTTCTGTATAATCATCATCTTGAGTTAATATTACAATATCTGATAATTTTGATACAATTTGTCACATAGCCGGTCTTTTAGTTTTATCTCTATCTCAAGTTGCTCAAAAAACTGTTATTATCTTTTTTATTCATTTTATTTCCCTCAAAGTAGTTAAAACTTGTTCTAAAGCATCTTCTGTATGAGCATAATCTATAAAAACTTTGTATCATTCTTCGTTTTTAACTTCTTCAAGTCTTCAAGGTATCAATTCTATATTTTTTACAATCTTTTCTATTTCATTAGGTTTATAATTTAGAGCCACAAAAGCTCAAATAGCTGCAAGAATATTGTAAATATTAAAAATTCATCTTAAATGAGTTTTAATATTTATTATTCATCACGGTATTTTTACTTCAAATTTTGTAAAATCTAAATGATATTTTATATTTTGTAATTTTAAATTAACTCATGATGATATTCAATATAAATAAATTGAATCATAAGTTTCTTCTATAAATAAATCTTTATAATCTGATTCAATATTAATTACTGCTGTTTTTTTTATTCAAGGTTTTCTTTCTTTTATAATAAGATTTTTAAATAATTTTAATTTTGTATTTACATAATCTTCCATTGTTTTATGTAAATCTAAATGATCTCTAGTAATATTTGTTAGAACTGCAATGTCATAATCAATCCCCCAATTTCTATGCATTTTAATACCATGTGAAGCTGTTTCTATAATTGCTATTTCACATCATACTTCTTTTGCTTCACGTAATAATTTTTGTAAAAAAAATGCATCAGGAGATGTCATTTTTGTATTATTCACATATTCTTTATCTCATATAATAAAATTTACAGTAGAAAACATAAATACTTTCTTTCATGCTTTTTTAAGTCATTTTGCAATTATATTACAAGTAGTAGTTTTTCAATTAGTTCCAGTTACTCATATAATAACCATTTTCTTTGAAGGAAAAGAATAAACATAATTGGCTATTATAGCTCTTGTTTTATGATATAAAAGTCTAAAAGGATTATCTAAAGAAATTAAATCTTTAAAAAAAGTTAACATAAAAAAGAATTTATTATATATTAGAAATATTATATAATAAATTCTTTTTTACTCAAATATTTTAACTTTTTTTCTTTTTTATATTTTTACTTTCTTTTAATCAAAAAATATTATCTAATCTAAATTCTCAAATTAAATTATTTCAATATTTTTTTGAATATAAAGTTGATACAACTATAAAAATAATACCTAAAATTCAAAAAGTAAAAACTCTTGAATTTGTATCTCCTATTTGCCAAATATCATATAAAAAAACTTTTAGAGAAGTTAATGTAAGAAAATATAATCATAAAGTTCTATATTTTATTATATTTTTTTGAATTCAATAAATAAGCAATATAGATGCTATAATCCCCCAATAAAAAGTTATTGAGAATATTTGTAATAAATCTTTAAATATATCATATATATAGATATTAGATATTATAAATAGATATATTCAAACTACAATGTTTATTATTATTCTTTGTTTTTTTATATTATTAAATTTATTTTGTATAAAAGCAATAAATATAATAATTAAAGTTGTAATATATTGAATGATTTTTAAAAATTCTTTATTTCTAATTTCAAGATTATTAAATATATAATTAATTGAAAATATATGAATAAATCAAAATATTCATATAGCAAAAAGTAAAATATATTTTAAAAAACTTGAATTAAATATTGTATAAAAATAACTTATTGTTAAAAGAAAAATAGAAATTCAAAACATACTCCATCCATTTCAAGTTGAAGGTATTATAATTAAAAGTAATATTCACATAATTCACATTGCTATTATATGTAATATATAATGACTTATAATATAATTTCCTTTTTCTTTTATAAGATTTCTAAAATCTATAAATTTTAAATTTAAAATAAATGATATAAATATTATCACAAAACTAATTAAAAATGAGAAATCTTTCTGATTAACTACATTTATTAAAACAGTAAATTTAAATAATCCTATAAAAAACAATAATGTTCACGCTATAAAAATCTTTAACTCTTTAGTTTTATTATAAAAATAATAAAGAATAGTGGATTCAAATAACCAAGTTATAGTTATAATCTCTGGATATTTTGAGAAAATAAATGCTATTGCAAATGAAAATAATGAAATACTAATTCATACATATGTATAAAATATATTTTTTCATCATAATACATCTTTTTTAACTTTATCAAATCAAATCTTTTGAATTATTAAAAAAGATTCTATAAAATAGATTACAGCAAATCATAAATATAAAAAACCTAAAGTTAAATATCCACTTATTCAACTTTCTGTATTTCATAAAAAATATACAGATCCAAAATTATAAATTTCAAATGCTAAAAATAAAACAGATATTAAATTTCAAATTATAAGATTATAAAAATTTGATTTCTTTTTTATTAAGTTTTTATTTAAAAAAGGTATTAAAAGATTAGATATTGCAAAAATAATGATTCAAATGATTGATAAAATAAATAAATTTCAAGTTGTTTTTATTATTGGTAATAATATTAAAACTCATCATATTGTTCATATAGTATAAAGTTTTCATAATCCATTTTTTGAAGAAAAATAATATGAAGGAAATAAAAATATAAAACTTGATATAATAATTATTGTAAATTCAGTTATTGTTAATTCTTTAGTAAAAGATATTAATGAATAATCAAATATAAATATAAATATTATCAATAGAAAAAACATTATATAGGAAAATATTTTTGGTAAAAAAGAATTAGTAAAGATAAATCCTAATAAATAAGATATTAATACTGAAAGTAATATGAAAGGTTTTAACATTAAACTTCAAGATAATAATAAAAAAGAAAAAATTAATAATGGAATAAAAAATAGATATCCAAATATATTGTTTTCTTTATTTTTATTATTTACTGAATCTTTTAGTATATAAATTGATCACACCTATTGGAATATTCTCAACTTGTAAAGGAACACTAAGTATTGTTTTTAATTCATTTCTAATTAAATCACTCCTTAGCTTTTTCCCTAAATTATTATTATTAATATC
>CAMZKR010000029.1 GCA_947311335.1 uncultured bacterium | reverse complement strand
CTCTCTTAATTTTATTATATTAAAAAGATTTGTAAATAAAAAAATAAAACTATGAATTTAAACATTTTTTTAACAATATTTTAATATATTAATTTATTGTATAAATTTTTGAAACAAGGTCTATAAAAAACCTAGTTTTAAAAAGCTTATTTTAAAGAAATTTATTATAAAAATCTACAATAAAGGTCAATAAAATGTATATAAAAAAACCTTTATTTAATCGCCTTACTTATGTATATATATTTTTCATAATATATATATAGGATTAATCAAGTATCTTTAATTGAATGAAAAATAAATATAATATATAATAGTATTGCAAGTTAGTTAAATAACTTGCCGCTCTTTAAAAAGAATTATACTCCTCCAAAACGGAACTTATAAAACCTAATAAGATTTCTAATAAAAACTGATTTAAAGTAATTTAAATCCAAAAATAAAAACAAAAATGTAATAAGTTATATCTGATTTTAAGTTAATTTAAGTTAATTTAATTATAAATTGATTTTAAATCAGATATAACAAAAAAATTACACAAAATAATAAAAAGCAACAATAAAAGTTACACAAAATAAAAACAAAAGAGCAAGGTGAATAGCTCTATAATAATTACCTAAGAGGGGTTTAATTCTAGAATAAATTAAAATTCTTTAAGAATCTTTAATTTATTCAAAGAAGAACAAAGGTTGGTTTTTCAAAAACAGATCTTTTCTCCTCTAGGCATATTAAATAATTAAAAGTCTAGAAAGTGAGATTAGACAAATAAATAAATTCGAGTCAATATTTACCCAAATATCCTCGAATTTTTTTTATATATAAAAATTTAATTTAACAAAATGATAATTAAAGATATAATATAAATCTAAAAAAAGTATTATATTCAAATTTAAATTTGAATATTTTGCTTATAAATTTGAATAATAAAATAATTATAATATATGCTTTGAAAAAATCTATCTTCTAAAATACAAAAACTTTGAAAACTAATTAATTTATCAAAAAAAATTCTCTTAATAAATCATATTAGAATGGATCCTGATGCATATTGAAGCCTTATGTGATTATATAGTATACTAAAAAAACTATGAAAAGAGGTAAAAGCTATAAATGATGACAAAACTCCAAATGATTTTGAATTTTTATGATGACAAAATACTATACAAATAAAACTAAATATAACAGACTATAATCCTGATTTAATTATAGCATTAGATGCAGGTTCCCCTGAACAATTATGAGATAGTTATAAAAATAATAAAGACTTTATTGATAAAAAAAATTTTGTTGTAATTGATCATCATATAACAAATAATTGATACTGAAATTTAAATATAATAAATAAAAAATCTAGCTCAACTTGTGAAATAATATATGAAATAACAAAAGAATTAAATCTTAAAGATCTTATTGATAAGGAAATAGCTACTTTTTTAATAACAGGAATTATAACAGATACAAATATTTATTATAATTTAAATACTTCAGCAAAAACTCTTCAAATAGCTTCAGAATTAACTAAAATGTGAGCTAATTCAAGACTTCCAATATTTCATTTTTATAGAAAAAAAGAATTTAATAAAACTAAATTATGGGGAGAAATACTAAAAAAAATAAAAAAAACAGATAATTGAAAGATAGTGTGGGTAATAATAAAAGATACTGATTTTAAAAAAACTAAAACTTGAATAAAAGATATTTCTGGTCTTATAAACGAATTCTTAACTAATATAGAATGAAGTGATGTTTGTTTTATTCTTTATTCTATTGATAATAAAAGAATAAAAGTTAGTTTTAGAAGTAACTATATAAACGTTTGAAATATATGTTCTTTATTTTGATGATGATGACATAAATTAGCTGCTGGTTTTATAAGCGAAGATAAAATTGAAAATATAGAAAAAAAAATTTTAAAAATATTAAAAGATAAAATAAATTAATTTTCAAACAAAACATTTTCTGGATAAAGAGAAACATTATTTTCTGAAATATCAAAAATTAAATAATCAACATTTCATTTTACTTTAGCTATTAATAAATCTTGCCATTCTAAAGTATCTTTACCACTATAAGAAATAATTATATCACTATTCCATCAATTATCAATAAGTATTGAATGTCTTTTCATAATCTAATATAATTAATTAATTGAATTTCAAACCTTATTTTTAACATTTCAAGAAATAATATTAATGTTTTTCTTTCATTCATCTAGAATATAAAGTTTTACTATTTTATCTCAATTATTTAAAAAATCGATTATAAAAAAAATTTTTCATCCTATATTATTCATTCATTCTAAAGTAATTTCTTCAATATTTATATCTTTTAAAAACTTATAATTTCAACTCAAATCTAAAAAATCTTTTCATCATTTTATAATCGGAGTTCTAACTATCTTATTTCAATTTTTATGAATTCTTATTCATTCATAATTTTCAAATCAATCTAAAAGTGATTTGATTTTTTCAAATCAATCTGGTATTTTTATAAACTCTTTTTCATCTAATACAGAAATATTACTATAACCTAGGAAATTATCAATATTTTTTTTAGAATCAAATACTAATTTTCATACATTTTCCATAAATATAATTATAATATTAAAGTATCTTTCTTATACTCAGTAAATCTATTCTGTCAAGTTTAAGTTTTCTTCTATTTGTTTTTTATAATAAATATTATTATAATATTATAATTAATGAGAATAATAAAAAATGAAGACAAAGATACTTGATGAAATAATAAAAGCTTGATTAAAAAATATAGATAATTTAGATAAAGATAGTTTCCATAAAATTAAAAATAAGATTTTCAAAATTTATAGTATTTCTAAACCATGTGCTAGTATTGAAATTATTGAAAGATATAACCAAAAAATAGATTCTTGAAAACTTAAAGAAAACTTAAAGTTTAAAAAAGTTTTAAGAAAAAGATGAGTGAGGAGTTTATCTGGTGTTACAATAGTATCACTTTTAACAAAGCCTTTTCCTTGTCCTTGAAAATGTATTTATTGTCCAAATTTTGAAAATCTACCAAAATCATATATTCCAAATGAACCAGCTGTCATGAGAGCTGAACTAAATAAATTTGATCCAATAAAGCAAATTCATAATAGACTTAGAGCCTTAGAAGTTACATGACATAAAATTGGAAAAAATGATGTAAGAATTATAGGTTGAACATGGAGTGTTTATCCAAAAAAATATAAAGAAAATTTTATAAAATGAATTTATGATGCTTTCAATACATATTTTGAAATGAAAAAACATATTACAAAAACAGATTTATCTAGTCAAAGATTTGCTAGTTTTAAAATAGAAAAATGATATAAAATCAAAAAATCAAAAAATCTTGAAGATGCAAAAAGAATAAATCAGAAATCAAAATGTAGAGTTATATGAATAGCAATTGAAACTAGACCAGATTTTATAAATTTAGAAGAAATTAAAGAACTTAGAGAATATTGAATCACAAGAGTAGAAATATGATACCAAACAACTTTTGATAAAATAAATAAACTCAATAAAAGATGACATTGAAATAAAGAAAGTATAAAAGCAACTAAATTACTTAAAAATGCTTGATTTAAAATTGTTGCTCATATGATGCCAAATCTTCTTTGAAGCACTCCAGAAATAGATAAAAAATCTCTAGAAAGAATTTTTCTAGACCCTAATTTTAGACCAGATGAATTAAAAATTTATCCTATGGTTGTAACAAAAAAATCAGAACTAACAAAAATATGGGAAAAATGAGGATTTAAAGCATATGATAATAAAACACTTATTAAATTAACTGCAGAATTAGAGAGTATGTTACCAGAATACATCAGATTAAATAGAACATATAGAGATATACCAGCTAGTGAAATACTTGAATGAAGTCACCTTAGTAATCTAAGACAAATTGTAGAAGAAAAATTGCAAAATAAATGAATAAAATTAATTGATATAAGGCATAGAGAAATAAAAGATAAAAAAAATAATCCTGAAAATGCTATATTAAAAACTATAAAATATAAAGCCTCTGATTGATTTGAATATTTTCTAACTTTTGAAGATCCAAAAGATAGAACTATTTTTTCCCTTATTAGATTTAGAATCCCAAGTTTAGATAATAAAGTGATTTCAATATTACCAGAATTGAAATGATGTTCTATAATTAGAGAAATTCATACTTTTTGAGATCAATTAAATATTTGAGAAATATGAAAATGATTAGGTCAACATATAGGTTTCTGAAAAAAACTCATTACAGAAGTAGAAAAACTAACATTAAAAAATTGATTAAATAAAATAGCTGTTATTGCTTGAATATGAGTCAGAGCCTATTATGAAAAAAGATGATATAAACTAATTTGAGAATATATGATAAGAAATTTATTGTAAAATATATTCATTAATCTTTATTTCCATTATAATGGAATCTCAAGTTCCACCTATTTTTCAATTAAATTCTAAAACTTTATAAACTAATTCTTTTATATCCTTTTGCGTTAATTGTACTTTTTCTGATAGATACATAACAACGACTGCTCCTCAATTAATCTTTGAAATAACTTCATATCTTTTTTCTAAATCTGACATATCTTTAATTATTATCAACTATATTTAATATTAAACTCAAGTTACGATCTGTATCTTCAGGTTTTATTTGATCTAATCAAATATCACTCCCAAAAGATTCTTGTTGTAAATATATAACTTTATCTTTCATATCTTCTATAACTTTAAAAACATTTTCTGAATAAAAATAAAAAAATAATGGTTCATTTCATCAATTTAATAAAGTATCTGAAAAAGTAACAAGCCCTTCTACAATTTTTCATTTACTAACTTTTCAATCTTCATCTAATTTATCTGCCATTTGATTATGTAAATCTATAAACAAATTATTTTCTCAAGACATAATTTTATTTTGATTATTAAATTAATAGTTATATTATATATACTTATATATACTTATTAATTAGAATATGTCAAGATTAATTAATATTCTTTTATTTATCTTATTTTTATTTTTACCATTAATTCATTCAAAAATATTAAATATTTTCTGAATGAATTTTTGATTATATGTAAATCGAAATTATGAGTTTACAAAAGTAATGTTTTTTAATATATTTTCATGATTAATTATATTATTTACATTTATAATATATTTAATAAATCCAAAAAAAATTAAATTACAAAAAAATGATTCTTATGTAATATTATATATAATTTGAATATTAATAATATCAACTATTCTATCGATATCTCCATACACTTCTATATTTTGAGGGCAATTAAAATGACATGGTCTAATTATGTTTTTAAATCTTATATGATTATTTATTATTTTAATTAATTTAAAAAAATCTTTTTTAAAAACACTTATAAAAGCAGTGGTTATTTCAAGTTTTCTAGCTTGAGTATTAGCTTTAAAAGAATATTACTTTCCTAGTTTTAATTATTGAGAATTATGAAATAGAGCCTTATGAAGTTTTTGACATCCAAATTATTTAGCTTTATTTTTATTAATAACATTAGCTCTTATATATAATTGAGTTTTTCTAAAAAAAAGAAAAATCTTTTATTTAATAAATGTTATATTAATAATATTTACTATATTATTAACTAAATCTGCTTTGTGAATATTTATATTATTTTT
>CAMZKR010000028.1 GCA_947311335.1 uncultured bacterium | reverse complement strand
ATTATATGGTCTCAAAAGTGCATTATGTTTTTTTAAATATTACTATTTCTTTCTTTTTTAATATGTTTTAATAATGCTAATCAGCTTACTCATAAAACAATAAGTGTATATCACAGTCATCATTCTATTATATGAACATAAAATCAATGTTCAAATCATTTATGACTAAAAGTTCAGAATAATAGCATTATATTACCTATAGTATAAGTAATAGAATACACTATATGTTCTACAGAGTGCTGTTTATCATTATATATATATACTTTATTTCGTAAATTAATTATTAATATAATACTTTCAATAAAAAATAATATTAAAACATAACTAAATAAAGATAATCAGGCTATTCAAGCAAACATATCAATGGTTAATTGCATTTTATTTATTTTTATTAATAAAATTATTAGCTTTACTTTCTAAAAAGTTAGGCATTTTTTTCTCTAATATGTCTATAATGACAATAGAAAAAGCTCAAACGATAAATACAAATACTGTTTGATATTCTCAAAGCTTTCAGGAGAAGGTATCAACTATATATAACAATCATAGTGTTGATATAAATCTAAATACATATCACTTAAGAGTAAAAGTAATTCATTTAAAAGCCTTATAAGACTCAAGTGATATATATCACACGAGTCAAGGTTTAATGCTAGACAAGAAAGCAACTAGTCAAGCTATAAGTATATTCATTTCATTCATATTAATTATATTATTAACTAGTTTCTTTTTCTTTATTTGGAAGCTGTCTCCAACTTCTTTTGTCTTTTGTATTCATATTATTCTATGTAATGAATTATAAATTCTCTTGTTCAATTAATATTAGATATAAAGTATGCATCTTTAGGGATTGTCTCTATTCATAAAGTTAAAGAATAGTCTGTTTCGTTAGATTTTACATACTTTTGATTGATGCGTGTTCATATAATTGATAGCTGTCTAATAACAATATAAGAAGCTCATAGGAAGTTACTAGCACATTTAATTACATAATATCTAAAAGGTTGTAAACTTGGTATATTAAAATCTTCATAGTGTTCTACATTTCATCAAGTATGTTGTTGTGCAGTAAAAGTTCATAAAAGAGTTAGGTCTGTTTCGTCTGTATATGTAACATTATTATATGCACTTTCTGAATTAGTTCAAAATATTTTAAAATCTTTAACTCATCTATCAGCATAAGAACCGTTAGAATGTCAGTTCCATAATCTTAATTTACTAGGCAATATTAATTCTCAATAATCTGTATTTATCTTTTGATTAGTATAATATCAATATCAACTAATCCACGAAGTATTACCCCAACTTCATATTTTAGACCTGTTATTATCTATAGCGAATGCACTTTCATAAGTTACTGAATAACGAGTTGTTGAAACAGAAGATATATCTGGAATATCAGGGTACATTTCAGTTTCAGTTTCAGTATAAAATGTTATATTTCTAACGACACAGTATGGACTATCAGTTGAATGTGTATTAGCTATTTTTAATATATAATATTGAAAACTCGTATCAGTATTAATCTTAAATAACTGTTCATCTTCTGTATTATAAGTTATATGCTCTTTTGCTGTAAATGTTCATAGAGATGTTAAATTAGTTTCGTCTGTATAATTTATGTTTTCAAATGCTGTTACAGAATTAGTTCAGAATAGTTCAAAATCTTTCATTCATCTACTACAATATAAACCGCTAGAATGTCAGTTATTAATTCATAAATATGATATTTTAACTTGGTTCTCTAGGTTAACATTAAATTTATTGTTATTTGCATTACCACTTCAACTAATCCAACTTACATATCACCAACCATCAATAAGTGATCTACTTGGATCTATAGCACGCCACGGTTCATATGGATCACTATAAAATGTAGTTGCTTTAACAGTTGTGATATCAAATACAGATGGTATTACTGGAGTTAATGTAGGTCTTGTCTTGTTATATACATTAAGTACTGAGCTAATTTTTCATATACTAAAGAGATTATATTTAACTCATATAATCTCTTTAGCCTTAACTATGTTTTTAATATTATTTGCATTTTCATTAATAGCACCTACTAATGTTCATTTGTTTGTAGTATCTAAATCAGCTCTCTTACCTGTTCAATCTACAATTGATTGAAATGCATTTTTAATATTTTGGTTATTATTTAATTGTGTAGTCATTATTATATTGTTAAGTAATAATAGTTTATAGTCAGTTAGTAATTATAGATTGATAATCATTATTACTTGAAAGTTCTGTTAGTACATTGTCTAAGTTTGTTTTATCATCTGCGGTTAATAATCAAGCAGTAGTTGTTGTTGCTCATGTAATATCTATAGTTGTTCAACCTTTACTATTTGCAATAGTATTTTTTACTCAATCTTTTGTTATTGATAAATCTACAACTAGGTCTATTCATTCTCATTCAGCAATTTTAAAAAAAGTTAAATCTGTTTTAGTTCTATAAATAGCCCATCCTGAATTGACTGTTGCATCATCTGATGCATCATTTACTAGAACTAAATCTCAAACTGTTAATCAAGTTAAAGCATCTCTAGATGCAATATCATTAACTTCAAATTCAGTTGTACCTAAAGCTGATAATTTATTTGCATTTTCATTAATAGCACCTACTAATGTTCATTTTTCAGTAGTAACTAAATCGGTTCTCTTACCTGTTCAATCTACTACTAATTGAAATGCATCCTTAATATTTTGATTATTATTTAATTGTATTGACATAATATTTATTGTTATAATGTTAAAATTTTTAATTGTTTTTTTATAATCAAGAATTTACTACTCATGTGTAGTCAATCTCTGTTATTCATTTAATATCTGTAATGATATTATTTACATTTAATGTTTTACTTGTTCAATCTAAATAGTCTATTTCTAATAGATTATTTACTGTATCTAAGCTTGCATCAATAACTTTATTTCAAGCATTTATACTAGTATGATGAGTATAAAATCTAAAACTATTATGTTTACTAATAATATTGGTTGTGCTAATATATGAGCTAATCGGAGGTTTGTTTATTTTTAATATTATTTCCATAGTATCTTAATTAGTAAATAAACTAGACTCTGCGTAAAATTCTGCTTTATCTGTTAAAAATGTTTCTCAACTAGCATTAATTACTTTAAACTGTACATAGTAATGTCAAGCTTTATAGTTTTTAGTTGTATCTGCTGACACTGTTTTAATTACTTCATCTATACTGTCAGATATACTAAAACTATCATTTATTAGTTCTTCTCTCTTTTTATTTTCTATAATAAATCAAAAAGAGTAGTTTTGTAAATTCTGGAATGTTCAATCTTCATTTTGAATTTTAAAAAAGAATTGCCAATCTTCTCATAATTTTTTTTTTGGTTTTATTCAGCAAGTCATAGTATTTTTATATAATTTAAGTTGTTTGTAATCTTTTTATTATATCTAATAACTCATTTTTTTCTGGGTCGTATTTATTTTT
>CAMZKR010000027.1 GCA_947311335.1 uncultured bacterium | reverse complement strand
TTATTTAATAATATATTTTTCTTTAAACAATGTTAGATCTTCCACATTTACATTCTACCTATTTAAATATATCAAAAGATAATAGTTTTAAAAAATTAAATTTTTTATCAGAAAAGGTTAAGCAAAATATATTTTATATAGTATGAAATCAATTATTAGCTGAAGCAATAATTGATTTAACTGAAAATTGAACAATACAAGTAAGTGATAATAAATGAAATATTTATGAATGAGAAGTGGAAAGAGAAATAAAGATTCTTGAGGTTATTCCAAAAAAACTTATAGAAAGATTTTTAGAATTTTGAGCAAATAGGACATTTAGTTGATTAGTAGATGATCATTATTTAGATACTTCAGATAGTTATTTTGAGACTATTTCAAGAGAAGAATGAATAAAAAGAAGTTTTAGATTAAGATATAAATTTGATACAAAATGAAAACTCAGGCTATTTTATACAATAAAAAGAAAAGAAGAAAAAAAAGAACAAGATAATAAAAATGAAAATAAATCAATAATTAATAGAAATTCAACTAAAATAAAAACAAGAAATTTTTATGAACTTGAATTTGAAATATCAAATCCAGATTATGCTTTTAAGATTTTAGAAAAATTAAATTTATACATATATAGAAGAAAATATAAATTAAGGGATTCTTTTTCTCTTTTAAATGATCAAAGTATAAAATGAGATTTAGATGCTTATTTAGTAATTCCACCTTTATTAGAAATAGAATTAGCTAATCCTGATATATTACCATGGATTATAGCAGCATTAGGTTTAGAAAATAATGAAAAGTTTATATGATGAGCAAGATCAACAATTAAATATTATGGAAAAGAAGATAAACTAATTAAATATAATGCTGAAGAAAGAAAAAATTTATCAATACCAGATGGATTATTAAAAATACTTGAAAAAACAAAAGAAACAGTTACAAATTTGACATAAAAATTAAAATAAATACTATATCAATCTAATTTGATATAGTATTTATTGATACAGTATGAATAATTTATGTAATTTATGTAATGGAGAAGAAAATATAAATAATACTATTTTTTCTCTAAAAGCTGTTTCAGATGAAAATCGTTTAAAAATCTTATTTTTTTTAAAAGATAAGCAAAAATATGTTTGTGAAATTGTAGATTTTTTACAAATTCCACAAAATCTTGTTTCTCATCATTTAAAAATTTTGAGAGAAAATAAATTAGTTTTATTTAAGAAAAAATGATTAAATGTACATTATTCATTAAATAAAAAACAAATTATTCCTATTGTTATATTTTTTAATTCGTTAATATGAAAAAGATAAAAGTTCAAATACTTGGTCTTGGTTGTCCAACATGCAAGACATTATTTAAAAATGTAGAAAAAATAGTATCTAAAATTGATTATAATATAGAATTAAATCATAGTGAGGATATGATGGAGATTGTTAAAGTCTGAGCTATGTGAGCTCCTGTGTTTGTAGTTGATGATAAAGTAATAATAGCTTGAAAAGTACCAAGTGATAATGAGATAATAGAAGCAATTATGAATAAAATTAAAGAAAACAAAGATTTATAAAATCTAATTTCAAAAACATCAGTCGTATGTTTGTATGAAAACTTATTAAAGCCAATATAATTTATCAGTAAATTATAAAATTAAACTTGATAACGATAAAATAATAAAGATATATTTTGAAAAAATCTATTATAAATTTATTATTATTTTAGTATATAAAAATAAACTATGTTTACAGGAGATATTTTTTCTAAATTTGCAAATTATATAACCTTCAACTTTTTATCACTTGAAAAGTGAACACATCTAGCTTATACTTTAAATTTTTTTATTACAGATATTTTAAAGATATTTTTTTTACTTATTATTATAACTCATTTGATGAGTTTTATTAGATATTATTTACCAATAGAGAAGATAAGAATATTGCTTATAAAAAATAATTTATATTGATTAGATTATTTTTTTTGATCTTTATTTTGAGCATTGACTCCGTTTTGTTCTTGTTCCTCAATCCCATTATTTATATGATTTTTAGAATCAAGAATTCCTCTTTGAATTACTTTTGCTTTTTTAATAACATCTCCACTTATTAATGAAGCAGCAATTGCACTTTTTTTATGAATATTTTGATTTAAAGTTACTGTTATATATATGATTTCTTGAATATTAATTTGAATAATAGGAGGTTTTATAATCTGAAAATTAAAAATGGAACAATATGTAGAAGATTTTGTATGGAAAATAAAAGCTAAAAATAAGATAAAAGCTAAAAAGACTAATATAACTTTTATAAAATTGTTTAAAAAAATAAGTTTTGAAGCATTTTCTATAATAAAAAAAATTTGGATTTATATAATATTTTGAGTTTGATTAGGTTCTATAATTCATGGTTTTATTCCACAAAATTTCTTTGTAAGTTATTTAAATAAATTATGACCTTTTTGAGTTCCTTTGGCTGTAATTATAGCAATACCTATGTATTCTAATGCTTCAGGAACCATTCCAATAATTCAAAGTTTAGTAGAAAAAGGAGTACCACTTTGAACATCTTTAGCTTTTATGATGGCTATAGTGTGATTATCAGCACCAGAAGCACTTATGCTTAAAAAAGTTATGAAATGGCAATTATTATTTACTTTTTTCTGAATAGTAACTATTTGAATAATAATTATTGGTTATGTTTTTAACTTATTCTTTTAATCTATATTTTCTTGTTAATTGTAATATTTCAAATATTTAAATAAATATTTTTTTGTTTTTTTAATATTATTTTTATAATTATTTAGATTTTATTCTTTCATTGTAAAAAATAAAAGATATGAGAAAAATATTTT